>JBKWCO010000154.1:0-4096 GCA_046975465.1 Streptococcus sp.
TGGCCAACTTAGCAATAGATGGCTCCACACGTGGCAAGAAGCTAGTCGCTGCATCTAAAACAGTCACTTGACTTCCCAAACGGTTATAAAGGCCAGCAAATTCGAGACCAATATTACCACCACCTAAGACACCCAAACGTTTTGGTAAGGCTTCAAGGGTCTGAATACCAGTTGAATCGTAGACATGCTTAGTTGTTGTCAAGCCAGGAATAGGCAAGACATTAGACACGGCACCTGTATTGATGACAATAGTCTCAGCTGTTAGCTCTTGGCGGTCATCACCAGCCACTACTTCAATAACCTTATTTGACACAAAATGTGCCTCTGCATTAATGACATCAACGCCATTGTCTGCCAACATTTTATAATTCTTAGCATTAAGACGACCAGTCACTGCACCACGTTCTTTCATGGTATCGTCAAATGACCAGCCCTTCTCAGCCGCAACAATCATAGTCTTAGTTGGGATACAAGCAATATTAATGCAAGTACCACCATACATCGCTTTACTGCGCTCGATGACAGCAACTTTCTTACCAGCTGCATTCATCTTAGCAGCCAGAGTTTTACCGGCTTTACCGAAACCGATAACAATCAAATCATAGTTTAACATTTCTGTATCCTCCTATCTACCGCCATTCTATCATTTAATTTTTCAGACTGCACATATTTGAACTGGAAATAAAAAGAGGCTACAGCTTTTGCCATAACCGTTTTCATATCTTATATCACTGGAGATATAAAGACTCTTTAAAATGAGTTTTCTGAGTGATTTATTGCAGGAATTCTAATAAAACTTGGTTGAAGCGTCTGCTTTCAATATAAGCCGCATGCCCCAATTTGTCAAATTCATAATAAGAAGCATTTGGAATCCCATTTGCCAGCTCCCTGGCGCCATCCACACCCAGAACTAAATCGTATTTGGCTCCCAGAACAAGGGTCGGACAAGTAATTTTATCAAGCGAACTATAGCAATCAAAGGCTAGAATTGACTTGGCTAAACAAACAAAGCGATGGCGTTTTTCTGTACTTACAGACTTCAAAAATAATCTGTTAATCACATATAATTTCTTTAACACAGGTGACGAAAATGATTTACTCACGGAATCCTTATTGAGCTGGTCCATTTCTCCATTTTCTGCCATCTCTATCCACCCTCCGACGGTTTCTCTACTGATGGTATTATTACGAGAGAGTGTCAGCGCTAATACTAGCTTTTTCACCTTTTGAGAATACTTGATAGCAAATAACTGAGCAATCATACCTCCCTGTGATATGCCTATGATAGAGGCATTAGCAATATGCAATACTTCCAAAGAATGATAGAGGTCATCAGCCATATTCTCAATAGTAATGTCTTCGATATGGTCCCTTCTATCAAAAATATAGACCTTGTACTCCTTAGCATATTGATAAAACAAGGCGTAAGTGGCAAGGTTAGACAGATCACTTAAACGTTGCAAACTTAATCCCGTAATAATAATGAGAGTTTTGTCTCCCTTACCAAAAGTGACATAATCTACACCTGGGTCCGACAAATGATTTCTTTGAATGGTGAACATTATCTACAGTCTTTCATTGAAATGTCTAGGTTTTAGGTCTTATCGAGATAATGGCATATCATTTGAAGCCATGATGACATCACTCACCAAGACGACAAAGAAAAGCTGCCAGGTGATGAAAGCCATGAAGTCTTCACTTTTGAAGAAAATCGGTGCAACCCCTAATAGAATTAAAAAGGCAGCATTTTTTCGAAGGACCTTTTTAAACGTTTGCCAAAACACTCTGAATGAAATGTTTGCTCCAATCTTACGAGCTATCACCACATGATAAACAATCTCGAGAAAAGCAACCACACCTACCGTAGTTAGAACCTTAGTAAATGGTAGAGCCATCTGAAGTCCTAGATAAAGGACAATCAGCTGAGCAAAAACAATCGACACCATAACACGAATATGATTAGCCATGATAAAAACCTCCTAATAAGTTGCATGCCAAAGCAAGAAACAATAAATATTTTTAGTAGTCATTACTATAGTATTTTCCTACTCATTATACCATAAAACAGAACTATCATTAGGAGTCATTCTACCATTATCAAGCATAGTAGCTATAGCCATATCAAACGGTAAAACACTGAATGTCAAAAAGGAGTCACACCAATCATGGCGTGGCTCCTCTGTTATTAGGATAGATTGATGCTTATAGCAATTCGTCAATTGACGTGTAATTTCTGTTTAATCCTTCGGCAACTGGTTGGCTAGTGATGTGTCCTTGGTAGGTTGTTACACCTTGACGAAGACCTTCATCATTTTGAATTGCCTGTTTGAAGCCTAGTCCTGCCAGAGCTTCAATATAAGGAAGGGTAACGTTGGTAGGGCAATGGTTGATGTACGTGCCACGGCTCCTGGAATATTGGCAACGGCATAGTGAAGGACACCGTGTTTTTCATAAACTGGTTCATCATGAGTCGTTACACGATCCGCTGTTTCAATAACCCCACCTTGGTCAACCGCTACATCCACAATAACAGAACCAGGACGCATCTGTTTAACCATTTGTTCAGTAACTAGTTTAGGCGCTTTAGCACCTGGAATAAGGACCGCTCCAATAACCACGTCAGCATCACGGACACTTGCTTCAATATTGAAAGGATTTGACATCAGTGTTTGAATTTGGCTACCAAAGACCTCTTCAAGGACAGACAAACGTTTGGCACTGATATCAAGGATAGTCACTTGAGCTCCAAGTCCAAGGGCGATACGGGCTGCATGTGTCCCTACGACACCACCACCGATAATAGTCACTTTACCTTTAGGAACTCCAGGCACACCACCTAGGAGAACACCAGAGCCACCTTCTTGTTTGGTCAAGAAATGTGCACCGATTTGAACGGCCATACGTCCTGCTACTTCACTCATTGGAACCAAAAGTGGCAGGTGACCTTCTTGGCTACGTACGGTTTCGTAGGCCACACCTGTTGTCTTGGCATTGACCATAGCATCTGCCAAGCCCGGAGCTGCTGCCATGTGCAAGTAGGTAAAGAGTAAAAGGTCTTCACGAAGTAAGCCATATTCTTCAGCAAGTGGCTCCTTAACTTTAACAACCAGTTCTGCTGCCCATGCTTCTGCAGCAGTTGCAACGATTTTAGCACCTTGATTGGCATAATCTGCATCCGCAAAACCAGAGCCAAGGCCTGCATTTGTTTCGATTAACACGACATGTCCCTTAGCCACAAGACTTTGAACACCGGCAGGTGTTAGCGCCACACGATTTTCATTATTTTTGATTTCTTTTGGGATACCAATTAACATATTTTCTCCTTACTTGGAAGTCATAAGGCAAAGGATTCCTATAAAATACTTGACCACTTCCTAACTTATTTTTAAAATGACAACGCTTTCATTTTATCGAAAAACAAAAGAAAAGCAAGAAAAAGGAAATCTCACTTTCTCATCACCACGTTCATCACGAAACAAGAATAGCGTCCAACCAACCGGCTGGACGCTTCAATGGTATATCCTCCAAGGATTAGTGGTTATCCTTAAAATAATCAAGGAGGAAAAGAGCGTTTTCCACATAGTAATTCACAGCTACTGGCAAGGCCTCATCTTTCACAAGGAAATCATCATGGTGCCAGTCTGGTGCATTATCTTCACCATTTGAGCCAATAAAGGCAAAGACTCCTGGTATTTCCTTTTGATAAGCCGCAAAGTCTTCGCCCCCTGTTGATGGCAAGGTTTCAATCACTTCTGCGAAGGCCTTAGAATTTTCAAAGATGAGTGGTGTGAGCGTCTGGTCATTGTAGGTCACGTAAGGTGAATTGCCCCAAGTAATGTCAACTTGAGCACCGAACTGGTCTGCTGTCGCCTGAACGACCTTTTCAAAACGAGCAATGACATCTTCACGAACCTTAGGCTCAAAGGTACGAATCGTTCCTTCAAAAAAGCCTGCTGCTGGAAGAACATTCCAAGTATTTCCAACTTCGATATGAGTAACTGACAATACCGCTGATTCAAAAGGCGATACCGTACGAGCCACAATCTGTTGCAAATTGTTAATGATAGTCGTAGTGACCAAGACCGTATCTACACCC
>JBKWCO010000155.1:0-4082 GCA_046975465.1 Streptococcus sp.
CTCTACCATATTGATAGCTTCCTTGGTACCTGCCACTGTCAAATCTAAAAGTGAAACTTCCTTATCCGCTGCACTTGGGTTGATGATGAAATCTTCTGCAGCATAGGCCACTTGAACCCCAGCAATTGGACCATTGAAAGGAATATCAGAGATAGAAAGGGCTAAAGAACTCCCAAACATAGCCGCCATCGGAGCACTAGCATTCTCATCATAAGAGAGGACCGTGTTAATGACTTGAACTTCGTTACGAAAGCCCTCCGCAAACATAGGACGAATAGGACGGTCAATAAGGCGAGCAGTCAAAGTGGCATCTGTTGACGGACGCCCCTCACGCTTGTTAAAGCCCCCCGGGAACTTGCCAGCTGCATACATTTTTTCCTCGTAATTAACCTGTAAAGGAAAGAAATCTGCCGTTGCCATCTTTTTAGACATAACAGCTGTTGATAATACCGTTGTATCTCCATAACGCACGACGACAGCACCATTAGCCTGCTTGGCTACCTGCCCAACTTCAACGACAAGCGGGCGTCCTGCAAAGGTCATCTCAAAAGTTTGTTTAGCCATGTTTGATCCCTCTTTTTATCCATGACCAGTCCTTACAAAAACGAACCGGTCAACTTTATGTCATTCATTTGATATAACTTTCATTTTACCATAATATAGTCAAAAATGGCAGAGCTCCGGCATAAGTTAGCACCCAAGTCTCCCTTTCTCTCAGATATTTAAGTCGTTTTGTGATATAATAAACACTTATGAGAGACAAAGGAATGACTATGAAAAAATTACAACACATCATTATGATTGCCTTAATCTTACTAGGCCTAGTAACACCTGCTCTAGCACAAGAACAGACAGATAACTTCAATGTTTCCGCTAAACATGCGATTGCTATCGAAGCAACTACAGGGAAAGTCCTCTATGAAAAGGACGCCACTACTCCTGATGGTGTGGCTTCAATGACTAAAATCCTAACAGCCTACATGGTCTATAAAGCAGTTGACCAAGGAAAAATTACCTGGGACACTGAAGTAGATATTTCAGACTATCCTTTCAACTTAACCGTTGATTCAGAAGTTTCAAATGTCCCACTAGATTCCCGAAAATACACTGTTAAACAGCTCCTGGATGCCACCCTCATTTCCAGCGCTAACAGTGCTGCTATTGCTCTAGCTGAAAAAATCTCAGGATCAGAGAGTGCCTTTGTTGACACTATGACAGCCCAACTTAAAGAATGGGGCATTACAGATGCTAAATTATTTAACGCTTCTGGCCTAAACAATAAATACCTTGGGGATAACCGCTATCCTGGCTCTAAAGCAGATGACGAAAATACTATGAGCGCTCTAGATGTTGCCATTATTGCAGACCACCTCATTAAAGACTATCCTCAGGTACTTGAAATCACCAAGCAAACCGAAACTGATTTCGAAGGTAACAACAAATTAACGACGCACAACTACATGTTGGAGGGGCAAGACAACTACCGTGAAGGCGTTGATGGACTCAAGACTGGAACAACTGAACTTGCAGGGGCATCCTTTGTAGCCCACGCCAATGAAAATGGCATGAGTTTAATTACCGTTGTTATGAATGCAGATAATGGTGGAGAAGATGAAGCCGCCCGTTTCTCAGCTACCAATGACCTCTTAGATTATGTCGTCCAACACTGGAAGATAAATAAACTCAACACTAAGGGACAAATCGTCAAGAAAAATGATATCAAGGTAGCCGATGGAGTCAGTAAGACCGTCTCTGCTAAACTTGAATCAGACCTTACTGTTGTCAAAAGATAAATAGTCAAAATGACACTGTTAACATCAAAGCAAAAACGGTAACAGCACCTATCAAAAAGGAGATACCATCGGAACAGCAACCTATGATGATAAAGACCTCGTAGGAACAGGATATATCTCTGATCCACCTCAAGTTGCTGTAACAGCCAACCAGTCCATTAAGAAAAGCTTCTTCTTAAAAGTTTGGTGGAATCATATTGTTAATTTCTTTACAGGAAACAAGTAAACACAAAACTACCTTTTAGATATCAAAAGGTAGTTTTATCTTGCTTTAAAAATTATTCTTGTAAGTAAAAGCTCCTTCTCAACACCTTAAGTTCCTCTCAAAATGTGGTATAATAAATATCCAAAACACATGAAGGAACAAACCATGAAAAAACTGATTACGCTTATGATGACCTTCTTACTCTGTCTGGGAAGCGTAGCCCCTGCTTTTGCAGCAGATAAGAAAAAAGGATATAATGCCGCAGCCAAACATGCCATCGCTGTCGAAGCTAATACTGGCAAAATTTTATACGAAAAAGATGCAACCACCTCTACGGGGATTGGCTCTATTACCAAGCTTCTAACAGCCTATATGGTTTATAAAGCGGTAGATCAGGGAGACCTCAAATGGAACAGCAAAGTTGACATTTCTGACTACCCCTTTGAATTGACTGTTAGTGCTGGAGTTTCCAACATCCCATTAGATGCCAGAAAATACACCGTCAAACAACTACTTGACGCAACTCTTATTTCCAGTGCCAATAGTGCATCCATTGCCCTAGCTGAGGAAATCGGAGGAACAGAAAGTAAATTTGTCGACAAAATGAAAGCCCAACTTAAAGATTGGGGTATCACTGATGCCAAGATTGTCAATGCCTCTGGTCTCAATAATTCTTACTTAGGTGACAATATCTATCCAGGCTCTAAATCAGACGAAGAAAATACCATGAGTGCTAAAGATGTTGCTATCATTGCACAACACGTAGTGAAAGAATATCCTGAAATTCTCGATATCACTAAAAAAACTGAAGCTGATTTTGATGGTGTCAACAAACTCAAAACCTTCAACTATATGCTCAAGGGACAACCAAGTTACCGCAAGGGCGTTGATGGCCTCAAAACAGGTACCACTGATTTGGCCGGAGCTGCCTTCGTAGCCCATTCAAATGAAAGTGGTATGAGTATTATCACAGTCATCATAAATGCTGAACATACCGATACGGATGACTACGCCCGTTTTACCGCAACCAATGACCTGCTTAACTATGTGGTCTATCATTGGGAAAGCAAGACCATTGCCAAAAAAGGACAAGCCATCGGTAAAAGCCAAGCCCCTGTCCTTGATGGGAAATCTAAGCAAGTCACTGCTGTTGCTAAGTCTGACTTTAATATCATCCAAAAAATAGATGCTAACAATAGTAAACATATTAAAGTTACTACAAATCAAGTCCAAGCCCCTGTCAACTCAAGTGACAAGGTTGGAACTGCTACCTTTGAAGATAAGTCACTTGTAGGAGAAGGTTACTTGCCTGACCAAGGTATGCCTAGCATGGAACTGGTTGCTGGTAAAGAAGTTAAGAAAAGTTTCTTCCTCAAGGTCTGGTGGAATCACTTTGTCAACTTTGTCAACGAAAAACTCTAATTATTACAGTCGAGCTTTGCTCGGCTTTTTCTTTTACCCCATCTTTACAGAAAGATTGACTCTATCTTGACTCCTATTGTCACAAAAAAAGACAGACTACACCTGTAATCTGTCTATTTGTTTGATTTTTACACTACTGTAAAGGTTAATTTATCTTTCGAGCAGCCGATTTTAAGAGTTTGTCCACTAACTACTTGACCACCTAGTAAGAGCTCAGATAACTTGTCCTCCACTTGAGTTTGAATCGTGCGACGTAATGGACGAGCACCCATCTCAACATCATAGCCATCTTTAGCTAAATGCTTGAGAGCAGCTGGTTGGAATTTCAAGTCAATCCCTTTTTCAGCCAAAGCTGATACCAACGGTTTCATCATAATCTTGACAATCTCACGAAGTTGCTCTTCCTCTAGACTATGGAAGACAACCTTCTCATCAATACGGTTGATAAACTCTGGACGGTAGGCCTTCTTAAGTTCTTCCATGATACGTGACTGCATTGCTTGGTGATTATGAGAAATGTCTTGGGCACCAAATCCAATAGTCTTATCATCACGAAGAGCAGTCGCTCCCAAGTTCGAAGTCATAATGATAATGGTATTTGAGAAATCGACTTTACGACCTCGACTATCCGTCAAGACACCATCATCCAAAACCTGTAAGAG
>JBKWCO010000156.1:0-4020 GCA_046975465.1 Streptococcus sp.
CTACCTAGCCTTTTGGGATTCCTTGGGATTGCTATTGTAACCATTGGTATTATTGGAAATAGCCTGCTAACAGGCTCAGATTAAGCATAAGTATGAGACTTTCGAATGGCAAATTCGGAAGTTTTTCATTTATATGAAAAATATTATAGAAAAATGCGACATTTTCAGACGATAGTGCTATAATGATATTAAAAGTAAGCGTTTACCGTTTTAATGTAAATCCTAGAGATATTTCCGGAAACTTTGATAGGCTTATTAATAAAGGTGAATGTATTGACTTTGAATTTTCATGAAAAATGAGTTAACATTTAATGTTACTCTAAAGAAGGAGAAGAGTCATGAATGATACTGTTTGTAAAAATTGGTTTATGCGTAAAAGTGGGAAGACATGGGTCTATGGCTGTGCCTTGGTAAGTTTGCAGGTTTGGCTCGCTATCCTGTCTATGTGATCAAGTGGAACAGGCAACGAGTTTAATACCTCAAGAATTGGTAGCTCAGACTGATCATCAAGTTGAGTTGCTCCCAGCACGACCAAAGAAGTCCCCCAGTGGTAGAGCCTAGCCCGTCCTTTGTTTCTGAATTCTAAAAAGCTCAAGAGAATTCCACCATTCTAAACTAACCAGCCTAAAGAGGAACAATTACAGCTAGTGAGGCTGAAAGTAACTAACCAAGCGAAGCTGATTTGATTCAGACTAGTCAAGAAACGCCAGTTGAAACCAATAGTACAAGTCCGTTCATGTGACAGAAGATAAAACGGATTTGCCTTATAATGAAACGTGCAAATCTTGAAGGAATAAACGCAGATCAAATGGCCACTGGGAAATGAAGGCTGAGTATTCATTCAGAAGCCAAAGACAAGGAGACTCTTTCCTTATTCTAAATCTGAAGGTAAAAATTTTGTTTAACTGATGTGACCTTCAAGGAAGTTGGTGGTGCGTGCCCTCATTTTCCGTGGTAACAATGATAGCAGTAGACAAAATATGTACGGGGTCAACGTAGACTCTGGTAACCATAAGGTTAAGTTTTATAATAATAATCATGATATTCAACAGTAGACGAAAGATGTAACACCGACTGCCGATGAAACCTACAATCTTAGAGTAGTTGGCTAATCAGTGGCTTTCTACTATGTCAATGATGTGCTTGTCGCAAGTACAGGTGATGCTGTCCTTCAAAAAAGTGACAGGGTCAACCTCAAGTCCTTCCAGAAGGGTACTTTGGACTTAATTGGAATGCCAATGTCATTTTCAAAATACCGTATGTTAATCTTGATGATGCCAGTCTTCCTTGATTGACAATCTTGTGGTGACCTCAAAGACAGGTTCTGTTGAAAAACAAGCCCAATTCTTCTCTGAAGAACCACTCCATATCCAATATGTGGGACACAATGCTGAGACAGTAGGCTTTGACATCACTAAGCATAATCCAAATGCTGTTATCAAGGTAGAGGATGCCAAGGGAAATGTCTACACAGATATTTCACAATTGCCAGTGGCTGTAGGTGCCAATTACTTTATTATTGAAAGTAGTATGACTGATTCACTAGGCCGTCCTGTGACCTTGACTTATCGTGTTAATATCCACCGCAGACAGAGTGATGATGTATATTACAACGAGCTTTATCGTGATCAGTATCATTATTCTGTCAAGGATGGCTGGGCTAATGACCTAATGGCTTGGTTCTACAAGGACGTTACCATCTCTTCTATCAATTTTACGATGATACCAAATGGGGCCAATGCACTGGGCCCATGCGACCAGCCGAGACTTGCTTCATTGGGATGAAGAGCCGATAGCCTTTTATCCAGATGCGACAGGTCACATGTTCTCAGGCTCTGTCGTGGTTGATAGTACCAATAGCTCAGGCCTCTTCAAATCTCCGGAAGGTGGCCTGGTGGCTATTATTACTTCAAATGGTAATGGGCAACGGATTGAAATTGCCTATAGTGAGGACGAGGGAGAACTTGGCAAAAATATGACAAGGTAGTTGCTGACTGGTCTCAGGACCCACTTCAAAACCAAGATTTCCGTGACCCTAAGGTCTTCCGCTGGGATAACCAATGGTTTATGGTCCTTGCTGGTGGTCCACTTCGCATTTATTCTTCACCAGACTTGAAGAACTGGCAAGTGGAAACAACCTACAAGGATTTGCATACGGAATGTCCTGACCTTTATCCGATTGTAGCCAATGATGGCGCACTCAAGTGGGTCCTCTCACGTGGCGGTCGTTCTTACAAGGTTGGTGATTTTAAAAAAGTAGATGGCAAGTGGGCCTTTGTAGCTGATGATGTTTACCAAGACCATGACGAAATCATGAATTTTGGTAAGGATTCCTATGCTGCTATGACTTATTATGTTCATGATTTTGGAACAGCTGACCATCCAAACATCCCACAATTGACTGAAATCAACTGGATGAACACTTGGGAAGATTATTGCAATCTGGTTGCAGATACTGTAGGTCAAAAATTTAATGGTACCTTTAACCTTAACCTTGACCTTGGTTTGGTGAAATCAGGCGACCGTTACCTCTTAACACAAACACCTGTTAAGGCCTATGAAAGCCTTCGTGATACAGATAATGCCCAGTATTTTGAAAATGTCAGAGTAGCTTCTGACAATGAACTGCTTAAAGATTTCACAGGTGACACTTATGAAGTGGTTTCTCACTTTGTACCAGGTAAGGACACGACAGCGGTTGGATTTAACCTTCGCGTCGGTGATGGTCAAGCTACAAGGTCGTTTACGATTTTACCAAGGAAACTTTGTCTATTGACCGTAGCCAATCTGGTACTATCCTTTCAGATGCTTTTGCTAAGGTTAATAGTCAACAAGTGACTCGCAATGAAGATGGTTCAATTGATTTGCATCTTTATGTGGACCGTGCGAGTGTGGAAGTCTTTGCTAAGGGGAATACGGTAGCTGGTGCTAATCAGATTTTCCCAAGCCCAAGAGCCGTTGGAGCGAGCGTCTTGGTTGAAGGTGGTCCAGCCAAAGCAAATATTGCTATCTACCCAATTAAGAGTACTTGGACTGACAAGAAGGAAGTCACTAAGGCTGTTGCCATGAACACCACAGTTGCAGGTCATTTGGCTCTTGAAGTTGGACAAAGCAAGGACTTGCAGGTTTACCTCGCACCGGCTTCTGAAGAGCAAGATGTGACTGGACAGTAAGTGATCCAAGTTTGGTGTCATATACTGAACATGACAATAAACTTTCTCTCAAAGCCCTTCACAAAGGTCATCTCACTGTCACAGCAACTTCAGTTGAAAACCCATCATTGACCAAGACCTTTAATATTGCTATTACGCTCAACAATTTTGCGACCAATCTTAAAGGATTGAAAGCTGTCACTGGTGATTGGTATATTGATGACGACACCCTTTACGATAGCAATGTCAGTGCCAATGACTTCTTCATGGCTTATGAAAGCAATGGCTTCAAGCAATTTGACTATGATATCGATGTCAAATACCAACATGGTTTGGTCAACCTCTTTGTAGCTGCGGAACGTGAAGAACCTGGTCGTGCCTACTCAGTCCAATTTGCTGACAACGACACTGTTCGTCTCTTCCGTTTTGGTGGTGAAACCATCGCTGAAGCTCATTTGGATAAGGCTATCAATGACGGTCAGTACCACCATGTCAAGGTTGTGAAAGGCAAGGACACCATGACAGTCTATGTCGATGGCAAGGAAGTGCTCCATCATCAATTTGATGCTGTGGATAATTACTTCAATCAAGCCCATGTAGGTGTCGGTCTTTGGGATGGAGCAGTAGAATTCAAAAACTTCTTCGTAACTGAAAAAATGACAAACACAAGCAGTGACACTACTGACGAACCAATCAAACCTGATCCTCAGCCAGAGCCAAATCCGGAAAATAAACCAGTGGAACCTGAGCATCAGCCTGAGGTTGCTCCAGAGCCTGAACCAACTGGACAAAATAATGGTCACGACAGTACAAACACAGTGCCAGATTCATCTCAGGATAATACTAGTAAGCAAGAAGAAAGTAACAC
>JBKWCO010000157.1:0-4016 GCA_046975465.1 Streptococcus sp.
CATAAGGGTTGTCAGGCTGACCGACCTCTTTGACCTCAGTCAAATTGAGGATAGGCAGGCTCTGTTTGAGATTTTGATAGTAATCCACAGTGATGGTACCAGTGACTTTTACCCAGGTATTATCCTTGAAGGTTTGGTCACTTCCTCTCGTCGCCAGTCCGTAAACACCTGAATCGGCGATACAGTGGATAATACCGAAACGGAAGATGAACTGATAACCCTTGGTCTGTGGGTCATTGTAAACAAAGCCGGTATAGGTGACCTTCTTGCCCACAAAATCGTTAGGATAGAGGTAGATGAGCTCCATAACTTCCATGTAATTTTCCGTGGTAATCTGGATGGTCTCATGTCCCTTGTACTTGGTTAGCTCCTTGGTCATCTACTTCTCATAAGCTGAGGAGGTGAAGTAGGAGCTGGTGTCCGGCTTCAAGTTCTGGATGGTCGTTCCCTCTTGGTCGGCCTGATTAGGATCACTCCCTGCCGCCAGTGGAAAATGATAACCCTTAGCTGACACGGTATTGGCATCCAAGGTCACTGTTGGCACCAAGAGCCCCGTGAGGACTGGAAAGGCCAAGAGAACGATGCTGGCTACCTTGGCTACTCGACCTGACAAATGCGAGTGAACCTTCATCTGCTTCATCCAAACGATGAGTTGAACCACAGCAAGAATAAAGGAAAGCACCATGGAAATGTAGGCCAAGTAGGAGTAGTGGATGTTAATGTACTGGTTGAGCTTGCCAGAAACTTGCAAGTACATGACCAGCTCAAAGTACCCAGATAAGATGAGAAAACGTAACATTAAATCACCCCCAATACCAGACAGTAAATGATTGTCGCCAGACTAGCAGTTCCTACGAAGAGACCAACAAAGCGTGTTTTAAACTGGTGTTTCATCATAATCAAGTTCTTGATATCAACCATAGGACCAATGATGAGAAAGGCAACCGTTGGTGCTACTCCGAAACTAGAGAGTAGTGAAGCTCCGATAAAGGCATCCGCCTCTGAACAGAGCGAGAGGATGAAAGCCAAGAGCATCATGATCAGGATGGCTGTCACTGAATTATGACCGATGGTTGTGAGGATTCGGGTTGGTAGGTAGGTCTGCATACTTGCAGCCACCAAGCTCCCGAAAATCAAGTAACGCCCAGTGTCGAAGAACTCGTCAACCGCATGAACCAGAGCTTGAAAGACTTTCTTACCAGCTGACAAACCACTATAGTCGTGAACATGACTGACCTTGCGATTGTCCTTGAGAATCTGGTCATCCACCACAAAGCCCAGCAAGATTCCCAAAATCATGGCAATCAAGAAAGCTCCGAGAAACGTAAAAGGACGTAGTACCAAGAGTTCCCAAAGGCCGTATAGGTCGCAAAGAGAACGACTGGATTAATGATAGAGCCGTTGCCATGAAAGGAATAGCCGTATAAGCTGGGCACTTTTTTCTCAAAAGCGCGTGATAATGGAACAATCCCACATTCACAAGGGAAAATAAAACCAACCAGAGTTCCAAAGAGAATAGCCAGGACCTTGTTTTCGGGAAGAAGTTTTGGACCTTCTCAGGAGTCACAAAGATTTCGATAAAGCCAGATAGGATACTTCCCAGCAAAACAAAGGGCAGGCTTCAATAATAATAGATAGAAAAACTGCCAGAAGCTGCAAAACGCTATCTGGTAGTTGATGAAAAATAGCCATAAATTTATTTCTTCTTATCTTCTTGAAGACGTTTGTCCTTCTTAGGATCAGTTCCCGCCTTTTCAAAATCAGGGATAGCTGCAAAGATGCCATCATGCTTTCAAGTTCATTTGTTTTCTGAATAACTGCCATAAAGCCTCGAGTTTAAATAAGATACTGGGCGTATTTCTAAGAAAATTAGGGCATCAGACGTGAAGAAGCTCTGCTTCTAGGAGGATGTATCTATTTTCCGAAAAAATAGCCCGAGTTCAGTTACAAAAGATACTAAGGGCGTTATTTCCGAAAGAAATAGCCCCTAACAATAGGTTTACTTTTCTATTATACTACCTCTTGCTTAAAAATTCTCGCTTCAGCTACAAGGTTTTCTGCCCAAGCAAATCTCCTCTCGTGGTATAATAGAACTTATGGAAAATCGTAATTTAGAGACATTGGCTCAGGAATTGGGCCTAAAAAAACAACAAGTTGAAACTGTTTTAGAATTGACCGCAGAAGGCAATACCATCCCCTTTATCGCCCGTTACCGTAAGGAAAAAACAGGCAATCTGGATGAAACGCAAATCAAGGCCATCATTGATATGGACAAGTCCTTGACTGCTCTTCAAGACCGTAAGGAAACAGTTCTTGCCAAGATTGAGGCTCAGGGCAAATTGACCGACCAACTCAAGGCAGCTATTGAAGCTGCTGAGAAGTTGGCAGATGTGGAAGAACTCTACCTCCCCTATAAGGAAAAACGCCGCACCAAGGCGACGGTTGCCCGTGAAGCAGGTCTCTTCCCCTTGGCTCGTCTTATCTTGCAAAATAGTCCCAACCTCCAAGCTGAAGCTGAAAAGCTAACATCTGAGGCCTTTCCAACGGCTGACAAGGCACTTGTGGGTGCTGTGGATATTTTAGTTGAGGCCTTTTCTGAGGACAATAGTCTTCGTTCTTGGACCTACAATGAAATCTGGAAAAATAGTGACATCACATCGACCCTCAAGGATCAATCGCTGGATGAAAAAGAAACTTTCAAAATCTACTATGATTTTGAGGATAAGGTTTCTAAACTTCAGGGTTACCGTACGTTAGCCCTTAACCGTGGGGAGAAACTAGGCGTTATTAAGGTGGCCTTTAAGCACAATCTTGAGAAAATGCACCGTTTTTACAGTGCCCGTTTCAAACAAAAAAACGACTATATCGAGGAAGTCATCAACCAATCTCTCAAGAAGAAAATCATTCCAGCTATGGAGCGTCGAATCCGTAGCGAGTTGACTGAAGCAGCAGAGGATGGTGCGATTCAACTTTTCTCTCAAAATCTTCGAAGCCTTCTCCTAGTATCACCACTTAAAGGTAAGATGGTACTCGGTTTTGACCCAGCCTTTCGTACAGGGGCTAAGTTGGCCGTGGTTAACCAAACTGGTAAGCTCATTACAACACAAGTTATCTATCCAGTGGCTCCAGCCAGTCAGGCCAAGATTGCCCAAGCTAAGAAAGACTTGGCTGACCTCATTAAGAAGCATGGCATTGAGATTATTGCTATCGGAAACGGAACAGCAAGTCGTGAAAGTGAAGCCTTTGTGGCAGAAGTCCTCAAGGATTTCCCAGAGACTTCATACGTTATTGTCAATGAAAGTGGTGCCTCTGTTTACTCTGCGTCAGAGTTGGCCCGCCATGAGTTCCCAGACTTAACGGTCGAAAAACGCTCTGCCATTTCTATCGCCCGTCGTCTCCAAGACCCCTTGGCTGAGTTGGTTAAGATTGACCCTAAATCAATCGGAGTAGGCCAATACCAGCATGATGTTAGTCAGAAGAAACTCTCTGAGAATCTTGACTTCGTCGTCGATACCGTGGTTAACCAGGTTGGAGTTAATGTCAATACGGCAAGTAGTACCCTCTTGTCACACGTGTCAGGACTCAACAAGACCATCTCTGAAAATATCGTCGCCTACCGTGAGGAAAATGGTGAGATTGCATCACGTGCGGAAATCAAAAAAGTCCCACGTCTTGGTGCCAAGGCCTTCGAACAAGCCGCCGGTTTCCTTCGTATTCCAAATGCCAAGAATATCTTGGATAATACAGGGGTCCACCCAGAGTCTTACCCAGCGGTAAAAGACCTCTTCAAGCAGTTGGATATCACAGATTTGGACGACTCTGCCAAAGAGAAATTGAAGGCTCTTAATCTTAAAGAAACAGCAGAAGAGCTAGGGCTTGGTCAGGAAACCCTTAAAGATATCATTGCTGACCTTTTAAAACCAGGTCGAGACTTGCGTGATGATTTTGAAGCACCGGTACTTCGCCAGGATGTTCTTGAGCTCAAAGACTTGTCGGTGGGGCAAAAACTTGAAGGA
>JBKWCO010000158.1:0-3987 GCA_046975465.1 Streptococcus sp.
CTTCCCCCAGCGTGCAAGGTTGGAAGAACATTCACAATTTCCAAATCTTTAGCCATGGCAAGCTCACGCTCAACAACCAAAGCACGATTCAAATGTTCACAGCCCTGAACAGCCAAGGAAATCCCTTTAGGTTCCAAAACCTCAAGAATAGTTTTCACAATTCGTTGACCAATTTCGCGGCTAGAGGCTTTGCCGATAGTCCCACCAGCAACCTCACTGGAAGACAACCCCAAAACAAAGATAGCTCCTCGCCCAATAGCGGAACGTTCAACAATATCTTCTACAAGCACACGTGTCTTCTCTTCTAAATCTAGCAACATCACAACAGCCCCCCCTTTAGACAACAGCTGTATTCAGGATTCGCACAATAAGATAGTACAGAATCACAAAAAAGATAAGGAAAAATACCCCTAATAATAATAACTGCCTACGGCGTTTCTTACTTAGATCCCAAGAGAAACCAAATCCCATCAAAAAAGGACCAACACTATAACTTAGCATAAACCATAAATCTACACGTGCTATATGCCAAAAAGAAGAAATAAAGGCCACCAAACCTATTAAGGATAAAATCCAAGAAAAGTCCCAACGATCTGGTTTAGCAAAAGCCAAGCCTATTAAGAAGCAGCCCAAGGCAGGCATGATAATAAATGATAGGGTCATAAAATAAAACATGCCATTATTATAGCATGTTTTACAGTTTCATGTTAGTGGCGGTTAATAACACCATAAGCAATAGTGAATGCAATAGCAGCAATACCCACAACGATTGCCATGATGGCCCAAAACATAGTCATCGCACGGCGTCCCTTACGATTGTTGAAAGGAAGTCCCCAACCAATCATGATAACACCTAGCAATCCAAGCCAGATTTTATAAGTGATAACAATCGCCGAATCAAAATAGGCAAAAGCAACCAAACCTAAACCTAGCAAAGAAATCAAATAAGACCACTTACCCTTCAAAAATGAAGGCAAGGCCCAACCAAATAACACTAAACCTAGTAGAGCAAGAGCTCCACCACCAAAAAATACAGGTACAATATAATTATCAAACATATTCATATTATAGCATATCTTAAAAAGTTAGGAAATAGAATCTATCAACCAAAGCCATATCCACTCTTTAAAATTTGTTTACTCTCAATCACAGATTAATTGGCAGATACTAACTATTTATTGGGGGACAAAAAACAAGATCGGGAAGAATCGTGTTGGACACACAAGGGAGTCGAGTAACACAAATTTATTTACGTTACACAGAAACTAAGAACACAATCACTCCAATGATTGATCAATTGACAAAATAAGCAAAATTTTGCTACTTCTATAATCAAAACGAACTGAAATTTAGAAATCGGGGGCAAAACATAAGAAAAAGGCTTGCCCACATTGGACAAACCCTTTATTTTCAAGCTTATATAGTCTAATTAAGCTTTGTTTGCTGAACCGAATACGTCGATACGTTCTTCAACAGCTTCTGTAATAGCTTCGAAACCTGGTTTCAAGAATTTACGTGGGTCGAAGAGTTTCTTCTTGTCGTATTCTGCTTCATTTGCTTCGTATTCAGCAGCAAATTTACGTGTAGCATTAGCAAATGCGATTTGACATTCAGTATTAACGTTAACTTTGGCAACACCAAGTTTAATTGCTGCGCGGATTTGGTCATCAGGAATACCTGAACCACCGTGAAGTACAATTGGGAAACCTGGAACAGCCTCTGTCAATTTTTTCAAGTGATCAAGGTCAAGACCTTCCCAATTTGCTGGGTACGGACCGTGAATATTACCAATACCAGCTGCCAAGGAAGTCGATACCAGTTGCAACCATAGCTTTAGCATCTTCGATTGGTGCCAATTCACCGTCACCGATGATACCATCTTCTTCACCACCGATTGTACCAACTTCAGCTTCAACTGATACACCGTTAGCATGTGCAAATTCAACAACTTTAGCTGCTTTTTCAAGGTTTTCTTCAACTGGAAGATGAGATCCATCGAACATAACTGAAGTGTATCCTTCACGAATACATTCCAAAGCATCGTTGTAATGACCATGGTCAAGGTGAATAGCAACTGGTACAGTGATACCCATTGATTCAACCAATTCTTCGATAAGAACTTTACACAATTTGTAACCACCCATGTACTTAGCTGCACCCATAGAAGTTTGGATAAGTACTGGAGCTTGTTTAGCTTCTGCTGCACGCAAGATAGCTTGAGTCCACTCAAGGTTGTTTGTGTTAAATCCACCAACTGCGTAACCATTATCACGAGCTGCTTGGACAAATTTTTCTGCTGAAACGATTGCCATTATAAAGGCCTCCTATATTTTTTTGGGTTTGAACCCGTTTACAAGTTTATTCTATCACAATTAGACTCAAAAAACTAGCTTTTCTACAATTTGTAAGCGTTTTGATTTTTTAATACAAAAAAACCAGTCATGTGACTGGTTACTCTGCGGAAAGAGGGACTTGAACCCTCACGACCTAAAGCGGTCACAGGATCCTTAGTCCTGCGCGTCTGCCAATTCCGCCATTTCCGCTAACAACATTAGTTATTATATCAAGATTGACAACACGTGTCAATAGTTTTTTTGAAAGTTTTTTATAACTTTCTCTTGTCTCTTTCGAAACAACTACCATATAATACCATTTATTGTTTACTGACGTCAATACTTTTTTGCCTTTTTTTAAATTTCACTCCAAAATTTATAAAACCTTCAACCTCAATCAAAAACTAATCGAATTGTACTTTCAATGCTTTCAGCTTCTCTTTAAGAGGAGCTAAGTAAATTCTTCTCCAAAACCACGTGATTTTAAACCATCCTCTGCACAAACCAATAACGCTTCTGTTAAAGGGAAAATCAATTTAAGGTCTGTAGCAGAAATATCCTTTTTCGAAAATAAACGACGAATTCTTGGATAATCAAAGTCAAAGCTTCAAAAAATGGGGAATCTTTTAAAATATTTTCTAAACGTTCTAAATTAACTAACAGCCCCAGATGAAAGGCTGCTGGTGCAAAGGTTGATGAGAAAGGTTGGGTACAAACACTGCGAAACTCAATCGTCCCTCGTATCGTTAAATCTTGGAATTGATAAGAACGGTGAGTCTTAAAATCTTCCTCACTTGGCTCAATAGTGACTACTTCGCCATGAATAGAGTGTGCTTTGACAGATGACGTACTTAGATAGTCTTTAGCACGTATTGGTTCAAAATAGTAGGTTTCATCACTACGCTTAGCAGTAAAAATGGCTGTCTCAGACAAGTAAGAAAAATAGTGATCTTCGCTCTTAAACACCTTGGGAAATACCCCTGCATTTTCCTCAAAAACACCATGCATGGAATTCTCCCAGAAAACATCACGAGAAAGCGCTAAATCCCAATCTGAGCCCCAAAATTCAGAGTTTGCCAATAATACTGCTTTGGGTCCCTCTATTTGATTAAAAGCATTTAAAACTCTTAAATAGGACGTTTTTGAAACATCTAACTGTACCTGACTCCCACAGATGAAAGAACCATATTCTGGATAATCATGAAAGAAAGGATCGTTTTTGCTTTAGATAACTCGAGAAAATCCATAAGCATTTCATAACGAGGAGATTTAACAGGTCTGTTGTCATTTTTTACCCAGTTTGGATTCACTCCCCAACCTTGCAACTCATGATTATGATTCTGCAGATAAGGTTGGATTATACCAAGGTAGGTATCCAGACGTTCCTCAACCTCAGAAATTCTCTCAGCCTTTGCAAAAGCAAACTCAATCGTATTGTAGGAGACTTCAAAAAGAATCATATCTCCAGAAGCTTTATCGATAACCTGAATAGGATTGTTATCAGAATCATACTTATCAGCTTTAAAATCAAAATTATCCAAGAGATAGACTAGTAACTGTTTTGTAAGAGAGACATCTGTCGCATTACCACTCAAATTAACGACAGGGTATTCCAACTCAATCCCCAAAAATAATTCAGGTTGCTCCTTAATAG
>JBKWCO010000159.1:0-3983 GCA_046975465.1 Streptococcus sp.
GTTCTTGGTAAGAGGAATCCATGGTCTCAGTGACATCAATAGAGTCACCACCCGTAGAAATGTTAGAGTTACGACGTAGATTGACCTTTTTCCCTTCTGGGAGAATATCATCAGGGGTATAACCCTGTTGTGTTAACATCAGTTGTTCGATGTCTCCTAGCGCAATGATTTCAAGTGGTGAGCGGTGATCACGTCCTCGCAATGGATTGGCATTTTTCTGAGCGACCAATTCACGAATGGTGTGTTTGCCGTCACCGACAACATTGGCAGCGACACGAAGGAGGACAGCCTCACAACGTCCATCCAAGATAAAGAAACGGTATTCAGTACCCGGGATAAATTCTTCAACCAGGACTGCGGTATCTTCTGCGAAGGCAATTTCAAGGGCTTTTTGATAGTTTTCAAGACTGGCAGGTTCTTGGAAAATGGAGATTCCCAAACCAAAGTTGGTTGATTTTGGTTTGACAACGATTTGTTTGTTCTTGATTAGAGGGTAATAGGCAAGTCCTTGCTCAAGGCTGGTAAATTCGTCACCAGCAGGAACTGGAAAGCCAGCATCTGCCAGAATCTTCTTAGTCACAGTTTTATTGGCCATGGCAAGAGGGACCACGTAGTTGTCTTTTGAAGTCATATTACCGTTCTTGACGTATTCGACATGGTCTTTGTGCCAGAGTTTGAGGAATTGGTCCTGTTCATCCAAGATTTCGAAATTGATTCCCTTTTGGATAGCATCAAAAAGCAACATCTGTGTAGAAAGCTCCATCTCCTCATAACCCTTAAGAGCATAGTGGGCAGTCCAGTCGTAATCATGATAGGCAAGAGCCTTGTCAAGGGCAAAGTCAGCAAGGGACTTGTCTTTGATATGAGGCAGAAGTTGAGCAGCTAGTGTCTGGCTAGGATCAGCAAAGGCATCTTTGACTTGTTTGACCAGACCTTGATGATAGTCACCAAGCCCAAAATGTTGCACCAGTTGGTCCAGAGCTGTCGTAATGTTCTGAGTTTCAGCTTCAGAAGGTAGAGAATCTAAAGGATGAGAGAGGGCAACTTTTTCATTCAGCGCGTGACCTTGAGCCAGAGCCTGATCGACATTTTCAGGGGCATCCATCCAAAGGAAGGCTAGCAGGAGTAGGTGTACGGTATCCATGGTAGTTTGGCTAATACCGATACGCTCAAAGGGATTGAGGTCGAAGTTACGGAATTCCAGATAGGTGATTCCCTTGTCCAGGAAGGAACGATTAGCCTTTTGGCCACGGAAACGAACAGCTGAATAAAATTCCTTCTCGGCAATCAAATCACCATTGGCAATATAGGTTTCGATATCGGAGACGTAGTCCTCAAGATTATCAAGGATACTTGAATTTCTTCCTTATTGACATAGCCGTGGTCACTGTTACGGAAGGAACGCACAGGTTCTGGAACTTCTTGGTCGAAGAAGCCTTGCTCAGCAATAGGTGCAGCCCCAAAGAGATAGGTAATCACCCAACGGTAGCGCAAGTAGTTTTGAGCCAACTTAAGATAGAGGGCATTCTTGAAGGCAATCATATCGGTCTGATTACTTTCTTGGAACAAGGCCTCAACCAAATCTTTACCCAGTTCCATATTATAGTGGATACCTGAGATAGCTTGTAGTTTAGTTCCGTATTTTCAGCCAGGTAGTTACGATAATGGCGTTCGAATTCATTTTCCAGTTGGGCAACTTGAATCTCTTGAGCTTTGATGCGAGGTGGCATTGAGAGGGGCCAGAGAACCTCGTCTGTAGCAATAGAGCGGCCTGCTACATCAGTAATAGCTCCCAGAAATCGGCGAGCCTCAGTAGTAGATTTGGCAACTGGTGTGATGAGTTCCATCTGAAACTCGCAAAAATCAGTCTGAATATAGGGGTGGAAACTACGAGCTCCTAGACAGGATGGGTGAGGTGTATGCACCAGTTGTCCTTGCCTATCGACACGTAGACTCTCGCGCTCGATTCCAAAATTAGCTTGGAGAATAGGGCTGGTAGCTTCCAGTTTTTGAAGAAGTTGGTTTAATGTCATAGAATCACCTTTTCATCTAATGTTAGTGATAGTATTTATAATAGGAGAATAAAACAACTTTCCGCTACGGTTAAGGAATTTCGAATGTTTTAGATAAGTTTGTGAAAAATGAACAGATTTTGGGCGGAAAAATGAGGAAATCAGAACAAATCCCTAGTCATATAGTATTTTACTTGCAATTTAAGTCACATTAACCTATACTATAAGTAACATCTATATTAAAACGAAGTCTCCCTAGGGCCCATCCCTCAGGGGCTTTTATATGCTCTCAAAAGGGTATAACTGTTCTTATGAAACTTTGCTCTGCATAGAGCAGACGATATTTTTCGCTGTGGTAGGGTCATCCTGAACCTATTTGCACTTGTTCGAAGTTGCTCACGATTCGACAGTTCGCTCTGCTTAGGAGCGATGCTTTCGTCGTGATGATATTCCTATAACTGCAGAAGCAGTTATAGGAAGCGGAGTTATCGAGACCTTGGCTCGATAACTAGTCATGGAACGACTGTGTCGGTCGCTGACGTCCGCCATCACTGAAAGCATCAAAAAAGAAAAGAATAAAAAACGGAGGTAACTATGTTTCAAACCCTGATCGCCCAGATAAAGGAATACAAGAAACCCTCAATCCTAGCGTCCCTCTTCATGACGCTAGAAGTCATGTTTGAGATTTCCATTCCCTTTGTCATGGCTAATCTTTTGGACAAAGGTGTCCAGCAGTCCAACATGTCTAACATTTGGCTCTACGGTGGCCTCATGTTGGTCTGCGCCTTTCTATCACTATTCTGCGGTATGCAGTCGGCTCGCTATGCGGCCTTTGCCTCTGCTGGATTTGCCAGAATCTACGTCAGGCCATTTTAAGAAGGTTCAAAGTTTCTCCTTTGAAAATATCGATAAGTTCTCAGCTGGTGGTTTGGTGACACGTATGATGACTGATGTTACCAACGTGCAGAACTCTTATCAGATGATTATCCGTGTCTGTGTACGTGCACCACTTAACCTGATTTTTGCCATTACTGCTAGTTTCCTTATCAACGGTCAGATGGCTTGGATTTTCGTTGGCGTAACGCTCTTCCTCGGTGTGATTCTAGCGCTTATTACCAAGATTGTATATCCTTTATTTACTCAAGTATTTGAGGCTTATGACAACCTTAACAACAGTATCAAGGAAAATATCACCAACATGCGTGTGGTGAAATCCTATGTTAAGGAGCAGGAAGAGACTGATAAATTCAAGAGGGCCTCACGTCGCATTTATCAAATGTTTATGCGTGCTATTCGTGTGGTTGTCATGTCTAACCCAGCCATGATGTTGTCTATGTACGCATCATTCCTCATGATTTCTTGGTTCGGTGCTCATCTTATCGTTATCGGCAAGCTATCTACAGGTGAATTGACTTCCATGTTCAGTTACACCATGACTATCCTAATCTCACTCATGATGTTCATGATGATCTTTGTCATGTTGTCTATCTCTATGGCCTCTGTAGAGCGTATCAATGAAGTGCTTAATACTGAATCAACCATTGTTTCACCTGAAAATGGCTTGACAGAAGTCGCAGATGGTTCTATCAGTTTTGATCATGTTGATTTCTCATATACTGATGAAAATGGTGACAAGACCCATGTTCTCAAAGATATTACGCTTGATATTAAGTCTGGTGAAGTTATCGGTATTCTTGGTGGAACAGGTTCTGGTAAATCAAGCTTGGTTCAGCTCATTCCTCGTCTTTATGATGTGGAAGCCGGTCAAGTTAAGGTTGCAGGCCACGATGTTAAGGACTATGATTTGGATAGCTTGCGTAAGCAAGTTGCCATGGTGCTTCAAACCAACGTCCTTTTCTCAGGAACCATTAAGGAAAATATGCGTTGGGGAAATAAACAGGCAACAGATGAAGAAATCATTGAAGCATGTAAGATTGCTCAAGCTGATGAATTTATCCAAGAGTTTAAGGA
>JBKWCO010000160.1:0-3945 GCA_046975465.1 Streptococcus sp.
TACGTGGACCTTCCAACTCTTTGATAATACCAAAGTTAACATTCATTGGTTGGAAATGTTTGCTTTCAGCATGCGTCACATAATATGGAAGACTTCCGATAGCTGTTGTCTGAGGGAAGATAAGTTCATCTTCACCTTTAAAGAGACGGGTTGCATTGATTCCAGCAACCAAACCTGAGGCAGCTGATTCAACATAGCCTTCAACACCAGTCATTTGTCCCGCAAAGAACAAATTAGGGTTTGATTTTGATTGGAAAGTCTGCTTAAGCAAGTTTGGCGAATCCATGTACGAGTTGCGGTGCATAACCCCATAACGCACAAATTCAGCATTTTCAAGACCTGGAATCATTTGGAAGACACGCTTTTGCTCGCCCCATTTGAGGTGGGTTTGGAAACCAACGATATTATAGAGGCTACCAGCCGCATTGTCCTGACGAAGCTGCACAACCGCATAAGGTGTCTTGAAATCCCATCACGTGGCCCCTTGTAATCCTCAGGATACTCCAAACCAACTGGTTTCATAGGGCCATAGAGCATTGTCTTGATACCACGTTTAGCCATAACCTCGATAGGCATACAGCCTTCGAAATATTTTCTTTTCGAAAGAATTTAAAGGGGCTTCTTCAGCTGTTGTCAAGGCTTCATGGAAGGCCATAAATTCTTCCTTGGTCATTGGACAGTTTAGATAAGCAGCTTCACCCTTGTCGTAGCGTGACTTAAGGTAAACCTTGTTCATATCGATAGTCGCTTTATCAACGATTGGTGCAGCAGCATCATAGAAATAGAACCCATCTCCACCATTGAGCTCATGAATTTTTTAGCTAAAGCATCAGAAGTCAAGGGACCTGAGGCAATAACTGTAATAGCATCATCAGGAATTTCTGTGATTTCTTCACGGATAACTTCAATTAATGGATTGTTCTTAATTTCAGCTGTCACTGCTTCTGCATAACCTTCACGGTCAACCGCCATGGCACCACCAGCAGGCACACGGTGAGCTTCTCCATTACGCATAATGATAGAGTCCAAGCGACGCATTTCTTCTTTAAGAAGCCCTACAGCATTTGTCAAGCTATCTCCACGAAAAGAGTTAGAACAAACTAATTCTGCAAAATTTGTTGTCTTATGCTGTGGTGTTGCTTTGACCCCACGCATTTCATAAAGTTTTACTGGAATACCACGTTTGGCAATCTGATAAGCCGCCTCGGATCCGGCCAAACCAGCTCCAATCACGTTAATATAATCTGCTTTTGATTGAGACATGACACTAATACCTCTTCGGGAACAAGATAGAATCCTGCCCCCACAAATCTTTCTTCATTTTACTCTTAGTAGTATAGCAAAAAACTCCTCATCTGGCGACTAGGAGTCATCTGTATTTAAAGGGGTAAAATGATAGTCACTCTAGCACCACCTGTGCCATTGTCATTTGAAAGAGAAAGACTACCGTGGTGTAAGCGAATAATATCATTAGCAATAGTCAGACCAAGTCCACTATGATTGCGGCTCTGTCTACTTTTATCCTCTTGATAAAAGAGCTGAGTGGCCTTTTCAAGTGATTCAAGGGAAAATCCAGGACCAGAATCAAGGCAGATAAACTTGAATTCATCATCTTCTACCCTAGCAGTTAAGAGCAACTGACTACCACTAGGCGTATGCTCTACCGCATTGGAAACGATATTCATAAAAGCTCGATTCAACAAGGACCTGTCCCAATTGCCTATGGTTTCTTTCTCAATTTCCTTCTTGTCAAATACCAAATTAATTTGTTTCGTTTGTGCTAATGACAAGGTTTGATCGTAAATGTCTTCAACAAAATCCTTAACCGAAATGTCTTCAAGCGTCAAGCTTTTCGTCAAACTCGTTTTGTTGAGTTCGGACAACTCTTTAACATAAGCATCAACCTGTGTAATCCCCTTTTGAAAATGCTCTAACAAGTCCGTTTGCTCCCCATCTAAGGGCGTCATAGCTAAGAGGTCTGCATTGCCACGAGCAACTGTCAGTGGTGTCTTCAGGTCATGGGTTAAGGCTGAAATCTGATTTTGCTTATCCTGCTCTGCCTTCCAATTTTTCATCAAAGATTCACGGAGCGCAGCACGCATGTGGTCCAAACCATTTAAAACCTGGTTAAACTCAGTAATTTTAGATTTGGACGTTTGAAAATCCAAGTCTTGCTCTGCTATTTTCTCTGTTGCCTTCAATATTGGTCTCAACTCTCGACTCAATTTACTAGCATAGTAAAAAGTTAAAGTAATAAATATGAGTAGGATAGACACCATCATTGAGCCAATCATCAATAGATCAGCATTGGGAAAATGCTGGTTCATCCACTCATTACGGTACCGAGGTGATAGTTGATAATTGACAATGACTATGCCATCTGACCGTTCAAAAGACTGAAAATAGCCGTATTTTCCACCGTGAGCATTCTTGAATTGGTAATTTAGTAAGGATTCTTCTTGCAAGTTAACTGGCATGTTAGACTTCTTAAGCTTGAAATCCCTAGTCAAAAAGACATAGCGAGTACCATCAGGCAAGACATTTGGATTAAAGACCTTAGAAGTTTCAATATCATTCTCAAAGCAGACAAATCACTCTCAACTTGATTTGCTGGAATCACTACCCCAAAACGATAAGACAAGCTGAACAAAGACAAAATAAGTAGGCTACTGATTGCTGATAGAACTGTAAGGCTGATAACATAAGATAACAAGATTGTTCTTAGAGAGTATTCTCGTTTTTTAATTAGTGCCACTTGTAACCAATCCCCCAGACTGTTTCAATAGGACTTTGCCCGACATTTTTGAGCTTTGCACGGATATTTTTGATATGTTCAGCCACTGCTGTCGGACTCCCTTTATCCTCATAGCCGTACAAATGCGTGTAGATTTGCTCTTTGGAAAAGACTTGGCCCTTATTTTCAGCCAGAAACTGACAAATACGATATTCTGACCTAGTCAAATCTAACAACTGATTCTCAATATAAAGCTCCTGAGCAGACAAATCAAACTGAATATTCCCAATTAATAGCTTATGGTGGCGCTCACGATGTTCACGTCTCAAGTGAGCAGCCACACGCGCTTGAAGTTCTTTAACCCCAAATGGCTTACAAATATAATCATCAGCACCATAAGTCAAGCCTTGGACAATATCTGCCTCTTGTGTTTTAGCTGTAATAAAGAGTATAGGACAATCCACCTGATCCCGAATGTCATGACAAAACTGGAGACCGTCAACATCAGGCATCATAATATCCAGTAAAATCAAGTCAAACCGTGGCAACGAGTTCTTATCCAAATCTAAAACACTTGTAAGCCCCGTCACCTTATGATTTTGGAGCTCTAAAGCCTTTACAACAAATTGAACAATATCTTCCTGATCATCAACGACAAGTATCTGAGCCATAACCTCTCCTTTCATACAAAGTACCCTTATCATATCATCTATAGAAGATAACTGACAAGGCGTAAAGTAGATAAATATGAGTTGGATAAAAGACATAGAACAAATATTTTGACCCTTTCCCTCTCTCACCGTTATAACAAAGCATCAAAGGAGCTGCAAAATTTCCATCCATTCAATGTATTTAAACATTAAGTCGTGAATAGAAAGTCTACCTAATACAATCGCTATTAGTGCCCAAACTAGACTAACACTCACAAAAGCAAGCACTTCTTTCTTAAGATTCTTGTGACAAAGATACATAGCGATACCAGTCAAAAGTAACCACGTTCCTCCATCGCTGATAAATGTATGAACTGGTAGCACTGTAAAATTGAGTAATTTAAGTAGAAAACCTAACATAGGTTTGTTCACACTTAGCAGATAAAAAGGCAACATTAGCAATGGGAGTAATATTGGAAAAAGTAAGGTTGGGATTCCTTTTAGATATTTCCTTTCTTGAATCCAAGCGATACCTTGAAGAGCAACGAGCAAGATAACGAA
>JBKWCO010000161.1:0-3935 GCA_046975465.1 Streptococcus sp.
CCAATAGTGAGACGGAACGTTGGATTAATCTTCCTATTCTTTCCAATTTCCACGGTGATCTAGAGTCCATGCTTAGTGATTTCTCAGCGAGAATGGTCAACTATGCTGAGAACTTTTCTTCATCGGCTTTGACATGGGTTGGGACTTTTGCAAGCACAGTAGCAAGGGTGACCGTAGCTATTATTTTGGCACCTTTCATTCTTTTCTACCTTTTAAGAGATAGCCAAAAGATGAAACATAGCTTTGTCTCAGCCTTACCAACTCGCTTTCGTGAAACAACTGTTCGTATGCTTTCAGATATTAATAGTCAACTCGAAGGCTATGTTCAAGGCCAGGTTACAGTCGCTATTGTCTCCATCATGTTCTGTATGTTTAAGATTGTAGGTCTTCGATATGGTATGACTTTCGGTATTATGGCAGTTTTTCTAAATATGGTTCCTTATCTGGAAGCTTTCTTGCTATGGTACCAGTTATAATCATAGGACTGGTGCAAGGACCGCTATGTTGATCAAGGTCCTCATCATTTTGTCATTGAACAAACTATTGAGGACGTTTTGTTTCTCCACTTGTTCTGGGAAATAAACTAAGTATTCACCCTATTACCATTATGTTTATTCTCTTGACAGCAGGATCTCTATATGGTGTGTGGGGTGTCCTATTAGGTATTCCAATCTATGCCTCTGTCAAGGTTGTTGTTAGAGAGATTTTTGATTGGTACCGTTCTGTAAGTAATCTTTATCAAGATGATCTAGAAAATGAAGGACAAAAAGACGATGTTAAATAGTGAAAAAATGGTTGCCTCTATTGGAAACCAAGATTTAGACCACGCAGACAAATATTTTAAAAAAGCTCTGCAAGAAGATCCAGCTGAAGTTCTCGTAGAGTTAGCTGAGTACTTGAATCTATCGGTTTTTACCACAGGCTCAAGAAATTTATGAAAAAGTTCGTTTTGATTTTCCAGAGGTCAATGTTAATCTAGCTCAAATTGCTGCTGAAGATGGTGATATTGAGAAGGCTTTCTCTATTTGGATGCTATTTCTGAGGACTCTGAGGATTATTTGTCTGCTTTAGTTGTAAAGGCAGACCTATACCAAATGGAGGGTTAACAGATGTGGCCCGTGACAAGTTGCTAGAGGCGAGTCAACTATCAGATGACTCCATTATCATTTTCGGTTTGGCTGAAATGGAGCTTGAACTTGGAAACTTTGAGCAGGCTATTCATTATTATGCTAAACTTGATAACCGTGAGCTTCTTGAAGCACTGGGTTTCTACTTATGAACGTATTGGTAAAGCTTATGCTAGTCTTGGTAAGTTTGAAGCTGCTCGAGAATTTTTGGAAAAAGCTATTGAAATTGAATACGATGATACTATTGCCTTTGAATTAGCGACACTACTTTAGTCAGGAAGAGTATCAAAAAGCTAATTTTTACTTCAAACAGATTGAAACCATGTCTGCTGACTTGAGGGGTATGAGTATATTTACGCCTTATCGTTACATGCTGAACATAAAACCGAAGAAGCTTTACGGATAGCACAACAAGGAATTTCTAAAAATACCTTTTAATGTGCAATTACTTTTGTTAGCGTCACAGTTATCCTACGAATTGCACGATACTCAGTCTGCTGAATCTATTTGAAGCAAGCCTTGCCGCTAGCTGAGGATCAGGACGAGATTGTTTACGTTTAAGTACTCTCTATTTGGAAGAAGAACGTTACGATGATCTCGTGGCTTTAGCCGATTACGAATTTGATTCTGTCTTGGCCCGTTGGAACATTGCCAAGGCTTATCAAGCACTTGATGATGAAGAGAAAGCCTTTCAAATTTATCAAGACCTATCTACTGATTTGTCTGATAACCCTGAATTTTATCAGGATTACGCTTATATCTTGCGCGAATTTGGCTACAGAGATCAAGCGCGTGTTACGGCGAAAAATATCTTTCCTTGGTTCCAGATGATGTTAATATGCAAACATTTCTTGATGACAATTAGTCTTTGAAACTCTTGAAAGCATAAACTCAATAGAGGATGTGATAAGTTAAGTCTGTTCACTCCCTCTTTTTTTATTTCTCTATTTATGTTATGATTTTATTAGAACCCATAAGGAGTAAGTATGGTTAAGAGAGATTTAATTCGAAATATTATCATAGCAGTTCTTGCCATTGTAGTGATTTTGTTGTTAAGAGCATTTGTCTTTTCAACACACCGTGTGACTGAAGGTCAGGCGAATGACTATATTCATGCTGGTGATTATGTTACTTTCAATAAAAATGTTGAACCTCAGAAAAAAGATTTTATTCTTTATACAGTTAATGGCAAGGAATATATTGGTCGTGTTATTGCTGATGAAGGCAAGAGCGTGACAGCTATGGATGATTTCCTTTATGTCAATGATAAGTCAGTTGACGAAGCCTATATTAGCAAGGATAAATCAGCTTATTTGGCGACAGTTTCACCTGGGAATTTCTTCACAGATGATTTTTCAATTGCAACGTTGACCGATAACAAGCAAACGAAGATTGAAAAGGGACAATACCTAGTATTAAACGATAATCGTCGAAATACAAAGATAGTCGTAAGTTCGGACTTATTAAAAAGACCAAATCAAAGGTGTTATTTCTTTCAGATTGTACCTCTGTCACATTTTGGTTTTGTTGATGTTGACTAATATTCTTTATGACTGAAAAAGCTAGGAACTTTTGATAAGTTTCTAGCTTTTTGCGAATATTAGTGGTATTCATTTTGATACTGGAAATATCGTCAGTAATTTAAGTTTGAAATAGACTTGAAGTGAATTAACGGAAATATATCAGTAGAAAAGGAAAAGAATATGCAAGAAAAATTTCTTGGATTTAAGAAGAATAAAACCTATGGATTATGGGCGTTATGTTAACCATGTTATTCTTAGGGACATGTGGTGTGACAGCAGGAGCGATGAAGTAATGGAAAATCCTTCAAATGCTAATGCTACTAAGCCAATATAAAGGAGCAAACACAGAGTTCACGATATTTCAAATTCTGAAGTACCGAAAGAGAAAAGCAAACATCAGAAGTTACTTGAAATCGTACATGACAGTGACAGCTGAGGTTCATTAACACTGTTGACAAACTCAGCGGAGACAGTATTTCAAGATAAACAGATTATATAGCAGCTTCTAATTTGACCAATAATTTCGTGACTGGTGCTTATCAAGGGCCAGATAGTGTTGACAGTACCAGGAGAGGCAAAGTCATTTTCTTAGTGCCATTAAGCAAGGAGCTATGGATGGAGCCAAGGAAGGAGTCCTTCCCTCTATTACGGCAGCACAAGCTATCCTAGAAAGTGGTTGGGGAAGCTCTGAACTTGCTAAGGCTCCGAACAATAATCTTTTTGGCATTAAGGATTCAGAGGACTGGAATGGAGAAAGCGTGACTGTCCTTACCCAGGAATATGTTAATGGTGGCTATATCACGGTCAATGCAGCTTTTCGAAAATATGCCTCATGGAATGATAGCGTAGTAGACCATGCAAAATTTTTCACGAGTACCGAGTGGCGAAAAAACAATTACCGAAAAGTTGTGAATGAAACAGATTATCGCATTGCGGCTCAGGAACTGAAGAATGCAGGATATGCGACAGATCCAAGTTACGCTGGAAAACTTATCTCTTTGATTGAAGCCTATAAACTTTATGAATGGGATGCAGTGAGCAATACGACCAATTCTGTCCTAGAAAATGAAGGAGTAGAGAGTCAAAATCCTAAAGCCGATCTCGCTATCACTGGTCTCAACAATGCTAATGGTAGCTATGATGTTGTTATCTCAAACTTGATTTCCCCACGAGGTTTCAAAGAAGTCTTGGTTCCAACCTGGTCAGAAAAGAACGGTCAAGATGATATTATCTGGTACAAGGCAGCTAAGCAAGCTAATGGAGACTATAAGGTAACCGTTCGTTC
>JBKWCO010000162.1:0-3904 GCA_046975465.1 Streptococcus sp.
TAAAAAGGTAGAGAAAAAGGTAGAGTTTGAATTGAAATACAGTGCAATAAACTGCAATTGACAAAAAGAAAAAACGCTTGAAATCAGCGTTTTTCTTTTGTATTGATTCGTATTGAATCTTTATTTCACCTCAGTAAAGATTACATGTTTACGCAATTTTGGTGAGTATTTTTTTAATTGAAGACGGTCTGGAGTGTTACGTTTGTTTTTTGAAGTAAGGTACAAGCGTTCACCAGATTCTTTGTGTTCAAGTGTAATATTTACGCGCATGGTATCTCCCTTCTATTATTTAGCTGCGTTAGCTTTAGCGATTTTACGTCCTTTGTAGTATCCTTTAAGTGATACACGGTGTGAACGTGAGTAATCTCCAGTTGTTTCGTCAAATTGTACTGATGGAGCAGTCAATTTGTAGTGTGTACGACGTTTGTTTTTCTTCGCTTTTGAAGTGTGACGTGCAGGTACTGCCATTTCTTTATTTCCTCCGAATTAATATTTATGTTCTTGATTTTAAATCAACTATAACAGAATAACATATCTTTTTTGTAAAGTAAAGTTACTTGACAAAAAACTTCTCAAGAAAATATATAGTTAAAAACTATATAATGTGATAGTAAATACATATTTCACAGCTATAACAGCAAGTGCTAGAATAGGCTTATTATTACATTAAGTGAAAGAATAAAAAGGAGTAAATAGCTATGAGTAAAGTACATTATCATTTTGACCATGTTGGGTCTTACCTTCGTCCCAAGCTTTAAAAGAAGCACGTGAAAAATTTGCAGATGGGGACATTTCTCAAGATGAATTGTTGAAAGTACAAGATGAGTTGGTTAAAGATTTGGTACATCATGAGGTGGAAAATGGTCTTCAAGTGGTCTCTGATGGTGAATTTGGTCGTTCTTGGTGGCATCTTGACTTCCTTGGAATTTGACTGGTTTTGAAGCCTATCAACAAGAAGCTTCATATAAATTCCATGGTGCTAAGACACGTACAACCAACGTTCGTATCAACGGTAAAATTGCCGAAAATTCTAATCATCCTTTCTATCGTGACTTTGAATATCTTAAATCAGTGACTCCTGAAGGAATTACTCCAAAAGTAACTATTCCAAGTCCATCACTCATCATTAACCGTGACCACCGTAGTGATCTTTATGCTGATTACTATGATTCATGGACAGATTTCCTTGATGATTTGGCTAAAGCTTACCATGATACCATCCAACATTTCTACGATTTGGGTGCACGTTATGTACAGTTGGATGATACGACTTGGGGTTATTTGATTCAACAGTTTGAGAATGAAAAAAATAATCCTGAGAAAACAGCTGAGTTGGCAAAAATTGCTGAGGATGATGTGTACACTATCAATAAAGCCTTGGAAGGTCTTCCAGAGGATTTGACTTTGGCTACTCACATTTGTCGTGGGAACTTTAAGTCAACTTATCTTTTTGAAGGGGGCTATGATTCAGTAGCAAAATATCTTGGTCAATTGAATTATGATATCTTCTTCTTGGAATACGATGATGCGCGTTCAGGTAGCTTCGCACCACTTCCAACGATTTGGAATAACCGTGATCATGTTGAATTGGTGCTTGGTGTGATTACTTCTAAGGATCCAGCTTTGGAAGATGTAGATGCTGTCATCGCTCGTATCCATGAAGCGGCTGAGCTTGTACCACTTAAGAACCTTGGTATCTCAACTCAATGTGGTTTTGCCTCAACTGAAGAAGGTAATATCTTGACTGAGCAAGACGAGTGGAATAAATTGCAATTGATTAAAACTATTACTGATAAGGTTTGGTCATAATAGAGAAAGTGCAGAGGACGGGCTCAGCCTGTTCTCTCTTTTTATGAATATAGAAAGGAAGTGTCATGAATTATAAAGAGACAGGTCAGAAGATTTTAGAAGCTGTAGGAGGAAAGGAGAACGTTCAGAATCTAACACACTGTGCTACACGTTTACGTTTTACCCTAGCAGATGATTCTAAAACTGATGATGAGGCTGTTCAAGCTATCGATGGTGTGGTGAGTTTGGCTAAGAGTGGTGGCCAGTATCAAGTTGTTGTTGGGAGTGATGTACCAAATGTATACCGCGCTTTAGAAGGTTTATTGATCTGGATGAAGTATCTAAGGAATCATCGGAAAAACAAGATAGAACTCCTCTTCAAAGCTTTTTAGCTCTTATTTCTGGGATTTTCACCCCAATCTTACCAGTAATTACAGCAGCAGGGATGATCAAGGCCGTTTTGTCCCTTTTGGTTGTCTTTAAGGTAGTAGCTGTAGATGATGTTAACTATCAAGTTCTTAATTTTATTGGCGATGCTGGATTTTATTTCTTACCTGTATTTTTAGGTGCCTCAGCAGCTCGACAGTTTAAGACGAATGCTCAATTGGGGATGTTGATTGGTGCTATTTTATTACACCCAACTTTTACTCAGATTGTGACAACTGCCAAGGAATCAGGTCATGGCGTCTCTTTCTTTAGTATTCCTCTTACACTAACTTCTTACTCATCAACGGTTATCCCTGTTATTTTGGCAGTTTGGTTTATGAGTTACGTGGAGCGCTTTGCGATTAAAATTTCACCAAAGGCTGTGAAGTTTTTCTTGGTTCCTATGATTACGATCTTAATTACTGCAATCGTAACACTTTTGATTTTAGGTTCAGGTACTTTGGCTTCGAATGTGGCTCAGGAGAGTGGCCCATGCTATTGCTTTAAAAACTAAGGATACCAATAAAAAGCTCTGGTTTCATCTGCTGGAATTACTGCAATTTGTGGGATTACGGAACCGGCTTTTATGGGGTAACTTTGCAAAATAAAGCTGCCCTCATAGGATCTATTGTTGCAGGGGAGTAGGTGGCTTCTTCCTTGGTATTTTAGGTGCGAGAAATTTTGCGGGTGGTTCCCCGGGTATCTTGACGATTGCTGCGTATATTGGTGAAGATACACTTAAATATTTTTACACAGCTATTGCAGGTCTTGTAATTTCTGTTGTGGTATCTTTCATTGTGACCTTTATTCTTTATAAGGAAGATTATTGATTGTGGCAGGCCGAGAGGTCTGTTTCTTTCTTACGTTGAAAAATCCTCCACCATTTCCCAAAAGCTATATAAATTATGATAGAATAGAGTGATTATATCTGTAATAACGGAAAAGGAGGGCAGGTCTATTTGAGGCCTGTATCATCATTATGAAACTTCAAAAACCTAAGGGAACGCAGGATATTTTACCTGTTGATAGTGCCAAATGGCAGTACGTAGAAAATGTTGCACGTGAAACATTTAAGAAATACAATTATGGTGAAATTCGTACACCTATGTTTGAACATTACGAGGTTATTTCTCGTTCAGTAGGAGATACAACTGACATCGTTACTAAGGAAATGTATGATTTTCATGATAAGGGAGACCGTCATATTACACTTCGTCCAGAAGGAACAGCACCGGTTGTACGCTCTTATGTAGAAAATAAACTCTTTGCGCCAGAGGTCCAAAAACCTGTTAAAGTTTATTATATTGGATCAATGTTCCGTTATGAACGTCCTCAGGCAGGTCGTTTGCGTGAGTTCCACCAATTGGGGTAGAGTGCTTTGGATCAAAAAATCCAGCAACAGATGTTGAAACAATTGCCATGGCCTACCAACTCTTTAATACACTTGGAATTAAGGATGTTACCCTTCATTTGAATAGCCTTGGAAATACTGAGAGTCGTCTGGCTTATCGTCAGGCCTTGATTGACTACTTGACACCAATGCGTGAAAGTTTGTCAAAAGATAGTCAACGCCGTTTGGATGAAAATCCTTTGCGAGTACTCGATTCAAAAGAAAAAGAAGATAAGGTTGCAGTTAAAAATGCTCCCTCTATCCTTGATTATTTAGATGAAGAAAGTCAAGCGCACTTTG
>JBKWCO010000163.1:0-3902 GCA_046975465.1 Streptococcus sp.
TCCTTGAACAAGGTGGACGTGCAATCCTCTTCTCTCACCTTGGACGTGTAAAAGAAGAAGCTGATAAAGAAGGCAAATCACTTGCTCCTGTAGCTGCTGACTTGGCTGCTAAATTGGGTCAAGACGTTAAATTTATCCCAGGTGTTACACGTGGTGCTGAATTGGAAGCAGCTGTTAACGCTCTTGAAGATGGACAAGTTCTCTTGGTTGAAAACACTCGTTTTGAAGATGTTGACGGTAAAAAAGAATCTAAAAATGATCCAGAACTTGGTAAATATTGGGCATCACTTGGAGATGGCATCTTCGTAAACGATGCATTTGGTACTGCTCACCGTGCTCACGCATCTAACGTTGGTATCTCAGCAAACGTTGATAAAGCTGTTGCTGGTTTCCTTCTTGAAAACGAAATTGCTTACATCAAAGAAGCAGTTGAAACTCCAGAACGTCCATTCGTAGCAATCCTTGGTGGATCTAAAGTATCTGATAAGATTGGTGTTATCGAAAACCTTCTTGCTAAAGCTGATAAAGTCCTTATCGGTGGTGGTATGACTTACACATTCTACAAAGCACAAGGTATCGAAATCGGTAACTCACTTGTAGAAGAAGATAAACTTGATGTTGCTAAAGCTCTTCTTGAAAAATCAAACGGTAAATTGATCTTGCCAGTTGACTCAAAAGAAGCTAATGCATTTGCTGACTACACTGAAGTGAAAGACACTGAAGGTGAAGCAGTAGACCCAGGTTTCCTTGGTTTGGATATCGGTCCTAAATCAATTGCTGAATTCGATAAAGCCTTGACTGGTGCGAAAACAGTTGTATGGAATGGACCTATGGGTGTATTTGAAAACCCTGACTTCCAAGCTGGTACAATCGGTGTGATGGACGCTATCGTGAAACAACCAGGCGTTAAATCAATCATCGGTGGTGGTGACTCAGCTGCCGCAGCAATCAACCTTGGACGTGCAGATAAATTCTCATGGATCTCTACTGGTGGTGGTGCTTCTATGGAACTTCTTGAAGGTAAAGAACTTCCAGGATTGGCTGCCTTACTGATAAATAATCTAATTAGAATGAAAGAGTTGGGTAACCAACTTTTTTACGTTGTCATTTTAAAAATATTTAGTGAAGAATATGTAATCAAAATCATTTAGAAGTAGCCAAAAGTTTCATAATCATGTTAAAATAGTAAAATGGGATTGAAATTTGAACCGAAAAAATTTAAATTTGGTATGCGTACACTTAAGACGGGGATTGCTGTCTTTCTAGTTTTAGGTCTTTTTTCCGCTTTAGGCTGGGAAGGGCTTCAGATTGGTTGTTTGACAGCAGTCTTTAGTCTTCGAGAAAACTTTGATAGAAGTATTCAGTTTGGTAAGTCACGTATTTTTGCGAATACGGTTGGAGGGCTTTTGTCGCTATTATTTTACTTTGTGAATATGTGGTTTAATCATTCAGTTTGGGTGACATTGATATTGGTTCCAATTTTAACCATGTTAACTATTGTGATTAATGTGTCTTTCAATAATTCCTCTGGTGTTATTGGAGGAGTTGCGGCACTGCTAATTATTACCTTATCTATCCCACCTAATGATACTTTTGTTTATGTTATTGCTCGGGTTTTGAGACCTTTTGTGGTGTTTTTATTGCTATCCTCGTGAACTATGATTATGATTGGCTACTTAAACACTTAAAATAAGAATGATAGGGTTCTATTGAACTCTATTTTTTATGTTTTTTTGATAAAATCCTTAAATTAGAGCGAGTATACAATATAATGTTCGGGAATTGCTCGTTGTGTAAGAAAAAGTAACATAAACTGTTGACATGTAGAAATATTCAGAATATAATTGTTAGGAAAGGAGGATGATCATGGCAAGAGAGAAAGAATTAAGGCGTTCTCTAGCTGTTTTTCCGATTGGTACAGTTATGAAATTGACGGATTTAACTGCTCGTCAAATTCGTTACTATGAAGATCAAGGTTTAATTCAACCTGAACGTACAGCTGGAAATCGTCGGATGTACTCATTAAATGATATGGATCGTTTATTGGAAATCAAAGATTTTTTGGATGATGGTTACAATATTGCAGCGATTAAGCATGAGTACGAAGAACGTGAAGTTCGTGCCCAACAAAAACAAGCGGCTTTAACAGATGCGGACGTTCGACGTATCTTGCATGATGAACTCCTTCAGCAAGGCCGTTTTACGACCCCGTCACAACAATTTGGTAACTTGCGTATCTAATTACGCCTTGAACTTTTATTTTTGGTTTTTATAAAGGAGACCCCTATTATGGCAATCACAGCAGCTGATATTCGTCGCGAAGTCAAAGAGAAGAATGTTACTTTCTTGCGTTTAATGTTCTCTGATATTCTTGGTGTTATGAAGAACGTTGAAATTCCTGCGACAGATGAACAGTTGGATAAGGTACTTTCAAATAAAGCTATGTTTGATGGTTCATCAATCGAGGGATTTGTTCGTATCAACGAATCTGATATGTATCTTTACCCAGATCTTGATACGTGGACAGTTTTCCCTTGGGGTGATGAAAATGGTGCAGTAGCTGGTCTTATTTGTGATATCTATACTTCTGCAGGTGAACCATTTGCCGGTGACCCTCGTGGTAACTTGAAAAAGGCTTTGCGTCATATGGAAGAAGTTGGTTATAAATCATTTAACCTTGGACCAGAACCAGAATTCTTCCTTTTCAAATTAGATGAACAAGGTAATCCTACGCTTGAAGTTAACGATAAAGGTGGTTATTTTGACCTTGCACCAACTGACCTTGCAGACAATACACGTCGTGAAATCGTTAATGTCTTGACAGAAATGGGATTTGATGTTGAAGCATCTCACCACGAAGTGGCGGTTGGTCAACATGAAATCGACTTCAAGTATACAGATGTTTTGAAGGCTTGTGATAATATCCAAATTTTCAAATTGGTTGTTAAGACAATCGCTCGTAAACATGGTCTTTATGCGACATTTATGGCGAAACCTAAATATGGTATTGCTGGTAGCGGTATGCACTGTAACATGTCTCTCTTCACTGAAGAAGGAAATGCATTCTTTGATCCAGAGGATCCACGTGGTATGCAATTGTCTCAAGATGCTTACTACTTCCTTGGTGGTTTGATGAAACATGCATACAACTATACTGCAATTATTAACCCAACAGTTAACTCTTACAAACGTTTGGTTCCTGGATACGAAGCTCCTGTATATATTGCATGGGCGGGTAGCAACCGTTCACCATTGATCCGCGTTCCTGCGTCTCGTGGTATGGGTACACGTTTGGAATTGCGTTCAGTAGACCCAATGGCAAACCCATACTTGGCACTTGCTGTTCTTTTGGAAGCTGGTCTTGATGGTATTATCAACAAGATTGATGCTCCAGATCCAGTTGAAACAAATATCTACTCAATGTCTCCTGAAGAACGTAAAGAAGCAGGTATTATTGATTTGCCATCAACACTTCGTAACGCTCTTAAAGCATTGGAAACAGATGAAGTGGTTCGTCAAGCTTTGGGTAATCATATCTATACTAACTTCCTTGATGCGAAACGTATGGAATGGGCAAGCTATGCTACCTTTGTTTCACAATGGGAAATTGATAACTACTTGGATATTTATTAAGAAATTAAATTTGAAAATCAGGTTATGCCTGGTTTTCTTTTTCTTTTAAATTCATTAAGTTCTTGGACAAATTACGTAGTTTTAACTGAGCTGTTTTCTTTTGTCATATTTCTTTATTCACCCTTAATCGCATTAAAATATGTGAGTGTTAAACTAATTTTATATTAATCTTATTCAGGGGGAAATATGAAAACTACAAAAAAAGCTGCTTTGGTAGCAGCCTCAAGTGCATTATTGCTCGGTCTTACAGTCGCACAAACAGTTAATGC
>JBKWCO010000164.1:0-3851 GCA_046975465.1 Streptococcus sp.
CGCTTGTACCAATACGCGAGCCTTGTTTTGACAGTTTATGCCATTGGAATGTTCTTGTCAGAAAATAATAGCATTGTTTACAATAACAATCAGGAAACAAACGAGGTCGCAAAAGAAATTCGTCAGTTTACTGGAAGTCAGAGTAATTCGTCAACGGATAGAATTTTGGTTGTAACAGCAGATAAGGAGAATGTAGATAATTATTTTGCCCAATATGCTAGTCGTTATTATCTGTGGGATGTCAATGTTGATGCCAGAGAAAATTTTGTGTCGGTTGACCAAAAATTTTTAGATTTAATGGCATCATACAGCGACAACAAGTTATTACCTCAGCAATAAAAATATCGATACTAGAATAATTCCAATTTAACAGACGATGACTTTATTGCACTCTTAAAGACGTATGACGAAGTCGATTTTAGATGCCATTATACGTTTAATACCTTGACGAAAAAACTATTTGGTCGGACATATTCCCCAGGATTGTATAAAGTATCAGATATTCTTGCTGGGAAAGGGTAAGTTTTCAGCTTTATCAAGCATAAGTCTCGATATTTCAAATAAAATATGCCATTATAACAAAAAATATGTAGAAGGAGGCGGAGTTTGTGACTTCGCCTCTTGTGTGCTCAAAAGACTTTCTTGAACATTGGAGAGGAAGCTAAGATAAATCCGTTTGAATTATCTGCTCTACTCATCACACAAGCGAGGTCCTTAAAGGATGCAATCCACGTTCCACACACTCAACACAAGTATAGAAAGATCTCATATCCGCAAAAGCAATATCAGATTTTTGGTTCCCGTGAACAATCAAAATAGCCCATTATCTATATCTTTTATAGTTGTTTTCCCAATATTCCCTTTCACCTTTTCCTATGCCTTCTGGTAATTGCTTCAAACATTGTCCCATACTTTGATATTTAACAATTTCAGTTATTTCGTAAAGAAAGTCGATGAGATGCTCTGCTAAAGTCCATATCGAAGTAATCAACCTCTTCTATTTCAACTAAAATCTCATAATTTTGATCAAGATAATTTAATTTCAGATGGTACTAACTTATCTGATTCTTTAAAAACAAATGAATATGGCCGTTTGAAGACAACAATCGTTCTCTGATATTAGTTGATTTTCCAATATAAAAACAGACTTTTCATCTTCTAAAATGGCAAAAAACTTATATACATACAATATCTTTTCCCAAAATTTCTGAGGGGATAGTGATATTCCTCATTTTAGCTTTTCATTTTGCTTTATACGTCATTCCCATGGTATTCTCTAACCACCTCTAATGGCATAAAGTCTCCTACAATTTTACCCACAATACGGGTTTTCATCATAAGGAATATAGATGTCCTTATAAGCCTTGTTAATAGAAACTAGGCGTAGCCTCTTTCTCACGGTAGACTTTCTTGATAAAGGTCTGAAAGTTCCACACTACAGCATAGACTGCTCCATCATAATCAAAACCTGTCTCACGGATAAGAGCTACAGACCCATTTTGATATTTTGGCTCCATTGAATCCTCCGATACCCATGAAGCAAAATCATGAGCTAGTTCTTCATCAAGTAGACAATATCATAGTCCCTATCATTGTAAACCAATGCACCAATACCAGCAGACATCTTTTCGTAAACATGATATTCATAGAGATTTTCTGAAACTGATATTACTTGTTGAGTTTCCTCTTTTGAACCAAGTCACGTGCATATTCTACTCTTGCTTTTACCTTTATTCGACAATGTATTATACAGACGAGCTATCTCAATTTCTGTAAAATAGCCTTTTGGTACTCTTAGTATTTGTTCTAGTCGGTTTACTTTTCTTTGATGGTTCTTTACTCCTCGCTCCCATGCTGAATAGGCTTGATAGCTGATTCTAATTGATCTGCAATATCTTTTTGAGTTATTTTTAGCTCTTTTCTACGAGCTTTAGTTTTTCTGGTTGATACATAGTTCACCTCACATTAATAGTAACTGTAATTCTGCTTTTTTCTTTGCCTCTTCATCTGAGAATCGTTCTTTATCCCAAACATAAGCAATTGACTTCCTTATTATAAATAAGCCAGGTTTTAAATTAATACTTTCTTCCTTGATTGCTTTCCAGTTATCTTGATTTAATAAATCTGGGTACTCTTGACTTGTTGCAAAGCCAACTGTACTAACGCTTTCTTTATCTGATTAATAAAGAAGGTTGAAACTGATGGAACTCCTCGATAATTTGTTCTCTAATATCATGAAACAAACGTAAAATAGAACTGTTCTTCCCTTCAATATAGGTCTCAACTGCTTGTTTGATTTCACTATCTTTACCAAGATAATATTCCCGTAGAAAGTCTAAAAGACGAAAAATAAAGCCTGTTTGAAACTTCGAGACTATTTTGTACTTGATGGAAGGTCTTGCAACTATAGTATATTTTTGATAAAAGAGCAATATCTGGCATCAATACCACTGCAGAAAAGATATTTGCTTCTCGCTCTAGCAAGTTCTCTTGATTATCAATCAATTCTGCAAAATAATTTCCTTCATGTTTAAGAATAAAATGACCTAATTCATGGCAGAGTGTAAAACTCTGTTTTACTTTTAGATCATCTCTTTCATAAGAGAAACTAGTACCTAGTTCATCAACTACTGTCAAACCTTCTATCTTATGGTTAGAAAAGTGGTGACTAATCACTTGAATTTGGTACTTTTGGATACAATACTGAAAAAAATAATTGAAACTATAATTCAATAATGAGATTATTATCCTTAATGTACTGGTATAACACTTGTTTTGTTGCACTATATTTTACAATTTATCATTTATAATAGCGTTTGTTCTATCATCGTCGTATCGAATACTATCAATCTCCGGTGTATAAATCCAGCCATTATTCTCCATCAACATAACAATGTCCGGCCTGTCCCCCTTATGAGGGATTGCTGAGCATAATAAACAGGTTAAATTTTAAATTACAATAGTATAGAGACTCATACACAAGACTGTAAGTAGTCCTACAAAAATCCCTAAAAAATTTCTTTTTTGCATTGTCACTTCTCTTTCTTTTTTATCTCCAATCGAATTTTGACTGGATTAACAATAAACCATTGTACAGTATTTATCATAGGTCTTACAATTTAATGATTTGTAATCGCTCTAACATTTGTTATGAATAAGAAAAAATCAAGTCTTTACAAATTTCTTCAATACTCCTCCCCACTTTGTCAATCAAGCTAAACATGGTATAATAGTTAAGATTTTTATACTACTTATTTCTGGGCAGAAGTGGGCAGTAAATTTTAACAAACAAGGGCTAACCCCTTGATATGAAAGGAATCTAGAAACTATTATGATGAACATGCAGAACATGATGAAGCAAGCTCAAAAGCTTCAGAAACAAATGGAAAAAAGCCAAGCTGAGTTGGCTGCTACAACCTTCACTGGAAAATCAGCCCAAGACTTGGTCGTTGCTGAATTAACTGGTGACAAAAAGTGGTTAACATCACTTTCGCTGATGCTGTCGTGGATCCTGATGATGTGGAAACACTTCAAGATATGACTGTTCAAGCACTTAACGATGCTCTTGGACAAATTGACGAAGCGACTAAAAAATCAATGGGTGCCTTTGCAGGTAAATTGCCATTCTAAAAAATGAAAAGGAATCTCGCAGTTCCTTTTTTCTATTAACAATTCAGTCATAACATACAAAAGACTTGGACAAGAAATCCAAGTCTTTTTAAGATAGTCATATAAAAATTTTATTCTTCAACCAAAGCAAGACCTGACTGTGCGTCTTCTTCGTTGGCCAATTTATAGCGATTCTTTTGACCTAAGTAGATGCTCGCCGAATTTAATGAACTTTCTAAAGT
>JBKWCO010000165.1:0-3850 GCA_046975465.1 Streptococcus sp.
TGCAAGAGCTGTGAAAGCTGCTGCATCGTTAACTGCCAAATCAGCAAGCATTTTACGGTTAACTTCGATTTCAGCCAATTTCAAACCGTGCATCAATTGTGAGTATGACAAACCGTTCAAACGAGCTGCCGCATTGATACGTGTAATCCAAAGTTTACGGAAATCACGTTTCTTTTGACGACGGTCACGGTATGCATAGTAGTAAGAGTTCATTACTTGTTCTTTTGCAGTACGGAACAAGATGTGTTTTGCACCATAGTAACCTTTAGCAAGTTTCAATACACGTTTACGACGTTTGCGTGATACAACGCCACCTTTAACACGAGCCAGTTATATATTCCTCCGAATTAATTCTAGTTTAGTTAATTTGTAATGCTTGTAGCGAATTAACGCATTTGTGAAAGCATTGATTTGATACGTTTAAAGTCACCTGAATGTACCATTGACGCTTTACGAAGGTGACGACGTTGTTTTTTAGTTTTACCGTGGAAACGGTGAGATGTGAAGGCACGGAAGCGTTTCAATCCACCTGAACCTGTACGTTTGAAACGTTTAGCTGATGCGCGGTGTGTTTTTTGTTTTGGCATTTTAATATTTCTCCTACTTTTATTATTGGTTAACTTATTTTTTATCTGGAATTGGTGCAAGCTGCATGAACATTTGTCGTCCATCCATCTTAGCTCTTTGCTCAATAATCGAAATATCTTGCGTTTTTTCAGCAAATTCCGCCAAGACCTTAGCTCCGATTTCTTTGTGAGTAATCATACGTCCTTTGAAACGGATAGAAACTTTAACCTTATTTCCTTTTTCAAGAAATTTACGACCATTACGAAGTTTGTTTCGAAGTCCCTTTATCGATAACTGGGCTCAAACGGACTTCTTTAATGGTAACAACGCTTTGTTTCTTACGTTGTTCTTTTTGTTTCTTTTGATACTCAAATTTGAACTTACCATAGTCCATAATCTTCGCAACAGGTGGCGTAGCTTGTGGTTGGATGAGAACCAAGTCAACATTTGCATCATCTGCAATAGCTTGTGCTTCTGACAATGGTTTAATTCCCAATTGTTCACCATCAAGACCAACAAGACGAACTTCGCGAACGCGAATTTCATCGTTAATGAATAGATCTTTCTTAGCTATGATCTTCACCTCTTTATTTTTTTAGAGAAAAACAAAGCGGACTTGATATACAAGCCCGCACACATAATATCCCTATTGGGATTTGACATGTTGGGCCAGACAACCTAAGTCGCAAGGCGAGAAGTTCTCACTTCTGCTTTTCTCATTGTTAATAGTATAACAAGTGAGTCATCCTTTGTCAATAATTTTTTTTGCTTTTTCTTGAATAAATTCCACAACACCATCAATAGATACACCTGTAGTGTCAAAAGTGATGGCATCTTCCGCTGGTTTAAGAGGTGATACCTTACGATGACTATCTTTATAATCACGTTCAGCAATTTCTTTTTTTAGAGTCTCAAGGTCAGCAGGAATACCTTTTTCGATATTTTCCTTATAACGGCGTTCCGCACGTTCATCAACTGAAGCAATCAAGAAGATTTTGAGTTCTGCATCAGGCAAAACTACAGTACCAATATCACGTCCATCCATGATAATAGCACCATCTTGAGCAATACGTTGTTGTTGCGCAACCAGTTCTTGGCGCACTTCAGGAATGGCTGCTACCCAAGAAACATTATTTGTGACTTGGTTATCACGAATGGGGTGTGTAATATCAACATCACCTACATAAACTTGCTGACTACCATCTGCTGCTTTTCCGAATGAAATCGGATGTTGAGATAGTTGCTCTAAAATTTCTGGCACATTATCTCAGTCAAACCATTCTGCAAGGCCAAATAAGTTGCAGATCGGTACATAGCACCTGTGTCAAGATAAGTATAGCCAAGATTTTTTGCAATAATCTTGGCTACTGTACTTTTTCCACTTGACGCAGGACCATCAATAGCAATTCTAATATCTTTCATGATGTTCCTTTGCTTTTAAAATTATTGAACGTTAACGACGTCACCTGGGTTAGCATACCAGTAACCACTTGTCATGTGATCAGGGTTAAGACGTTCCAACTCATCTACAGAGATACCTGCACGTGCAGCGATAGAACCAGCACCTTCACCAGATTGAACAACAATTGATGAACCATCTGCTGCTGCCGTAGCGCTTGATGATGCTGTCTCAGCTGACTCAAGCATCTTCTTTTTCTACATGTTTAGAAGAGCTTGATGCTTTAGTTGAAGATGATTTCTCTTTTGAAGATTTTTCTGTAGTAGATTTCTCACTTTCCTCATCTTTGTTTGAGTCTTTCTTGCTAGATGAAGATTTAACAACTTTGCTAGTTGATGATGAGTAGAATCCAGATGATTCCTTAGATTCCGCAGTTTTGTTTCCACCGACATTTGAAGTATAGAAAACAAAGAACAAAATACATACAACAATAACAAAGAATAATCCAAGCAAGACTGTCAAGAATGATGAATTAATGAATCCGCCACCTTTTTCGCGTTTTTCATCTGAAGGAGTGACATCCTCCTCTTCTTCATAATCCTCAAACTCATCTTCATCATCTAGAAAATCAGCGTCAACTACTTCTTCCAACTCTTCGTCAGAAACCTTATCTTCCCATGGTTTTTTACTCATGATATTCTCCTTGTAAAAACAATAAATCTATTTTAAAATAATACTATGAAAGTATCATTAATTCCAGAAAAATGTATCGCTTGTGGTTTGTGCCAAACCTACTCTCCCGTCTTTGATTATGATGACGAAGGTATGTTAGGTTCAAAGATAGCGACCAACTTAGCCTAATCATTGAAGATAGCCCTGAGACTTTGACTGCTGTCAAGTCTTGTCCGACTAAAGCCCTTTCTTGCGAAGTTTAAGCTTAAGGGCTTTTTTGATTCCTCATAGAAGGCAAAATAATCAAAGTTGGTCATATGATCCATCAGCTCTACTCACCTTTGAAATCAGGGTGAAGGGCTAATGCATCTAAGAAATATTTTTTAGGCCACTTCCTCATATAAAATTGACGTTTCTTGCCATTTTTAAAGATAAGACATAGACCAGTTTTGACAACTTCTACCTTTTCGATGTCACTAATCTTTACCTTGCGTGGTTTAAAAATGTTAAATGAAACAATTCGTAGAATTCCATGGTCTTCAATAATAAAGTATCTATGGAAACCTAAACCAAACAAGGCAACGAAAATAGTGAAGAGCATCAAAATATGTGAGGGCACCGAGTACAACTCGAATAGAAGGGCCGCCGCAATAAAGATTGGCGTGACGGCTAAAGACCAGTAGATAATCAGCCAAGATAATTCGGGTTGCCAATGGTAACGATACTTGCCGAAAATTTTAATCATCTCAGCACCTCCATTACTTCTAATTTTACCATAAAATCAGTATTTAGCAAGCTCAATTAAGGTTTACTGACAATTCCAAGAATAACATCTACGGCTTTTTCCATTGTCTGCAAGGAAACAAACTCATATCGACCATGCATATTTTCGCCCCCAGCAAAAAGGTTTGGAGTTGGAATACCCATAAATGAAATCTTTGAACCATCTGTTCCACCACGAATAGGTTCAATAACTGGCGTAATATCCAATTCCTCCATAACGCCCTTAGCTAACTCAACAGGTGTCATATCTTTTTCAATCACCTGACGCATATTATAGTATTGATCTTTAAGTACCAAATCAACTCGTGTCTGACCATAAGCTTTATTCATTTCGTCGGCAATTTTTTGGAAGACTGCTTTACGATTTTCAAAAGACTCTGTTTCAAAATCACGGATGATATAAGAAGATTTTGCTTCTTCAACAGTACC
>JBKWCO010000166.1:0-3845 GCA_046975465.1 Streptococcus sp.
CAGTAAACATTCTCCCTTGAGAGGATTACTAGCAATATAATCTAAAATTTCTGAAATTGACCCTCGCTGGTACTCTTCATAAAGCTTGGTTAATTCTCGAACTAACGTTACTTGACGGTTGCCATAGACCTCATACATATTTTTAAGGGTATCCGCCACACGGTAAGGTGACTCGTAAAAAATCTGTGTCTCAGGATAAGATACTTTTTCCTTGAAGAAATCAATCTGCTGTCCCTTTTTACGAGGCAGGAAGCCATAAAAAATATGAGGTTGGGGTGCTAAACCACTAGCAATCAAGGCTGTAATACCAGCTGATGCTCCCGGTAAGGCCACCACAGGAATATCCTCAGCAATAGCAGCTTTAACCAAATCATGTCCAGGATCAGAAATGGAAGGCATACCAGCATCTGAGACCTGAGCCAGGAAAGCCCTGACCTCAAGCGCTCCAATAAATCGGAATTTTCTCATAAGCATTGTGCTCATGAAAAGAATACTGCTTCGTTTCAATCTCAAAATGCTTGAGCAAGAGACCCGTATTACGCGTGTCCTCCGCACAAATAAGATCCACCTCTTTCAGAATTTGCACACTGCGAAAAGTCATATCCTGCAAATTCCCAATAGGAGTGGGAACCAGATAGAGGGTGCCGTAGCTAGATTGCCCCTTAAAACTCTTTTGAACCTGCATGTTTAGTCTCCGTACAACAATTCTGCACAGAAGCCACAAGCTTCATTATTATCACGACGTTGGCCATAAAAATCTGGACAAATATGGAATCCATCATCGTAAATAGCCTCGAGATTAACCTTACCATGAGACATTTTCGTGCCCGTTTCTTCTTGAACCACTTGACTCAAGTGCTCACGCAACTTGTCATTTTCCAACTTGAGGGCCGTATTTTCATCAAGAATCCCTGAGAAGTTCGCCTTAATTGCTTCCACTTCTGCCAACATCGACATCAAATTTTGTGATAATTCCTCGAATTTATCATACAATTCACGCTTTTCCATTTAGCTGAACTTCCTCCACTCCATAAGTTAGGGGCGCACGCCCTTTTTCAAATAAAACCTTAATAGTCCCTGCAATCACATCAATGGCAACGACCTGACCCGTGCCATCCTTGGTTTCAATTTCATCACCCAAGTCAGGATAACTCGCCTTGCTATCTCGGTAAAAGTCATCTTCATAACTGAGACAACACATGAGACGCCCACAAAGACCGTTCATCTTACCAGAATTTAAGGACAAACTCTGATTTTTAGCCATTTTAATAGATACTGGTGGGAATTCACCCAAAAAACTAGAACAACAAAGTGCTCGGCCACAAGGTCCTAAGCCACCATAGATTTTTGATTCCTCACGACTTGAAATTTGACGCAACTCAATGCGTGTCTTAAAGTAAGAAGCCAGATCTTTGAGCAACTGACGAAAATCTACCCGTTTTTCAGCTACAAAACTGATTAGCACATAAGAGTTATTTAATGGAAAGACAATATCAACCACCTTCATATCTAGCTGATTTTGTGCAATTAATTCAGCCACTACTCCCATACTCTTTTCAGCCTTCAAAAGATTTTCATCATATCTAGCAAAATCTTTCTCTCCTGCCAATCCTTCAACCCGATTCAAATCCGCAGGCAAACTAAGCTCAGGAAAATCTGTGTTTTCCATGACAACCTGAGCTAGACGCTTATCTTTTTTCTCCAAAACGACTACAAAGTCATCTTTGGCGTAATTTTTATCAGGAACAACGTATTCTACTGCTCCAGTTTCTTCAAATTTTATTCCAATGACTTCTGTCATGATAATACCATATACTCCATCGCATTTTGAAAGCTGACATTAGCAAGCCACATTTTTCGTGTCTCATAAACTAAGTCTAGCCATCGCCTTGCTTGTGGATTTTGTATATCCTTCCCCAATTGATAAGTTAAAAAAGCCCAGACCATCTCTTGTTCCGACTTTTCACTACACTGGACAGCCAGTTTTGCAACGTCCAAATAAAGCAGGTCCTGATTAGATAGCAGGGACTGTGTGAAACGCTCTACTGTATTAATCAGATCAAGAATCTTATTATCTTTAGCTAAATCTAAAGCCTGAACATCATCTTTAGCAAAGTCAGCCAACACTTTGGCTTGTGTCAGCAACAAGCCTTCCTTCTGCAGCAATTCTTCCAGATAAGACCGATTCTTTGGAAAATAAAAGAGTTGAGCTCGGCTTTTAATCGTTGGTAACATACGACTATCATCAGCTGTCAAAAGAAAAATATAAATCTGACTTTGAGGCTCTTCAATAAACTTTAATAGACTATTGGCGCATTGACATGCATCTTATCTGCATCACGAATGATAAAAACCTGAGCCTGTCCTTCAAAACTTGATTGACTAAACTCTCTGGTCAACTGCCGAATCGTATCTGTCTTAATAAGTTGCCCTTGAGGTTCCACCAATTTAACATCCGAAAACTCCCCTTGTGCAATCAAGCGACAGGGACGACAGTTACCACAAGGTAAACCATCTTCAGGCGTCAGACAAAAACGACTCTGCGCTAGCCAAATAGCCATGTCGAGACTTCCAAAATCACCCGAGAATAAATAAGCATGACTCAAACGATTTTCTCTGATAATTTGTGAAAACTCTTCAAAAAGTTTTCTTTGACATTCAGATAACTTCATCTTGCTCCTTATAAATAGCCTTTAATTACTTTCCAAGCGTCCTCTACAACATCTTCAAAAGCCTGTGAAGCATCGATTAGCTTGATACGTTCTGGTTCAGCCTGTGCTAAATCTAAATAACCTTGACGTACACGCTGATGTAGGTCAAGCTTCTCTAAATCCAAGCGATTGACTTCACGTTCGCCACTAGCTGCAATGCGAGCCAAACCAGTCTCAGAATCCACATCAAACAATAGGGTCACATCAGGTTTATAACCATCAGTCGCATAGGCATTTAACCAGGCAATCTCATCCTGATTCAAGCCACGACCAGTACCTTGATAGGCAACTGATGAATCAATAAAACGATCCATGATGACCATATTGCCTTCTTCAAGCTCTGGCAAGACCTTCTCAACCAGATGTTGACGGCGAGCCGCAATATAGAGCAAGAGCTCTGTCTTAGCATCCATAGCCGTATTATCTACATCCAGAATAACCTCACGGATTTGCTCTGCAATAGCTACTCCTCCTGGTTCACGTGTCGTCACGACTTTGGCTGGATAGGCTTCTCTAAGACGAGGTAAAAGTGCCTCCAAAACTGTTGTCTTTCCAGCACCATCTGGCCCTTCGATTGAGATTAATAACCCTTTTGACATGATACTTCCTTTTTGATTTCTTTACTTTCTATTTTATCAAATTTTAGCTCAAATGAACAATCAAGGGCAAAAGAAAACAGAGGTTTCTAAAAACCCCTGTTTCTATCTGAATACTTCTGACCATGCCGATTGCAGGTTTCGAACCTGTGACCTACGCGTTACGAGTGCGTTGCTCTACCAACTGAGCTAAATCGGCTGACACAGTCATTCTAACACTATGTCCTAAAAAGTCAAGTTCTGTATGAAATTTACAAAAAAGAACTTGGACTAGCCAAGCTCATTCTTTTCTTACAATGATTTGTAAAGTTGACTTGCATTTTCAACAGTGAAACCATATTCTTTAAAGATACGGTCACCAGGTGCTGAGGCACCCCAAGTATCAATAGTAAGTGTTTTACCTGCAAGACCAACGTATTTGCCCCAACCAAAGCTAGTTCCAGCTTCGATAGCCAAACGTTTTGTCACAGCTGCTGGAAGAACTTCTTCTTTATATGCAGCATCTTGTTCATCAAAGAGATTTTGTGATGGCATTGAA
>JBKWCO010000167.1:0-3839 GCA_046975465.1 Streptococcus sp.
GTTCCGGTCACTTTCCAAACGACTGAAGCTAATCACTTTAAAGCAACGGTTGAACAACTTGAAGCAGCCCGTACTGAAAAAACTAAAGTTGTCTTGCTTAATTCTCCATCAAATCCAACAGGAATGATTTATAGTAAGGAAGAATTGCAAGCAATTGGTGACTGGGCGGTTGAGCACGATATCTTGATTTTAGCAGATGATATCTATGGCCGTTTGGTCTATAATGGCAACACCTTTACTCCAATTTCTAGTCTTTCAGATGCCATTCGTAAGCAAACAATTGTGATTAATGGTGTTTCAAAGACTTATGCCATGACAGGTTGGCGTGTTGGTTTTGCTGTTGGTGATCCAGAGATTATTGCAGGTATGGCTAAGGTCATCAGTCAAACAACCTCTAATCTTACAGCCGTTTCTCAATACGCTGCTATTGAGGCTTTGACAGGAGATCAAACTTCTATCGAAGAAATGCGTCAGGCTTTTGAAGAACGTTTGAATACCATCTACCCACTCTTAGCTGAAGTGCCTGGATTTGAAGTTATCAAACCTCAAGGTGCCTTCTACCTCTTCCCTAATGTTAAAAAGGCTATGGAAATCAAAGGCTATACAGATGTCAATGATTTTACCAATGCCATCCTTGAAGAGGCTGAAGTCGCATTGGTAACTGGAGCAGGATTTGGTGCTCCTGAAAATATTCGTCTCAGCTATGCTACAGACCTAGATACTTTGAAAGAGGCTGTTAGCCGAATCAAAGCATTTATGGAAAAATAAATTTTAATATAGTTCAACAGAAAAGAGAAGTAATTTACATGTCTAAACAATTAGTTTCAATTATTGATGTGCCTAAACACGTTGGTGAAGAAATCACTATTGGTGCCTGGGTAGCTAACAAATCTGGAAAAGGGAAATTGGCCTTTCTTCAGTTGCGTGATGGGACTGCTTTCTTCCAAGCGGTAGCTTTCAAACCTAACTTCATCGAAAAATACGGTGAAGAAGAAGGTACTGAAAAATTTGATACTGTTAAACGCCTTAGCCAAGAAACATCAGTTTATGTGACCGGTGTGGTTAAAGAAGACGAACGTTCAAAATTTGGTTACGAGTTGGATGTGACAGCAGTAGAAGTCATCGGTGAGTCACATGATTACCCAATCACACCAAAAGAACACGGAACTGACTTCTTGATGGATAATCGTCACCTTTGGTTGCGTTCACGTAAACAAATGGCTGTCCAACAAATTCGTAATGCGATTATTTACGCAACATACGAATTCTTTGATAAAAATGGTTTCATCAAATTTGATAGTCCAATTTTGTCAGGAAATGCAGCTGAAGATTCAACGGAATTGTTTGAAACGGATTACTTTGGTACACCTGCTTACCTAAGCCAATCTGGTCAGCTTTACCTTGAAGCTGGTGCCATGGCTCTTGGTCGTGTATTTGACTTTGGTCCTGTTTTCCGTGCCGAAAAATCAAAAACACGTCGTCACTTGACTGAGTTCTGGATGATGGATGCTGAGTATTCATTCTTGTCACATGATGAGTCACTTGATTTGCAAGAAGCTTATGTTAAAGCTCTTATTCAAGGTGTTATTGATCGTGCGCCACAAGCTCTTGAAATCCTTGAACGTGATGTTGATCTTCTTAAGAAATACATTGCTGAGCCATTCAAGCGTGTGTCTTATGATGAAGCAATCGACCTTCTTCAAGCTCATGAAAATGACGAAGATACAGACTACGAGCACCTTGAACATGGAGATGATTTTGGTTCACCACACGAAACTTGGATTTCTAACTATTTTGGTGTTCCAACATTCGTTGTTAATTATCCAGCAAGCTTCAAGGCCTTCTACATGAAGCCAGTTCCTGGTAATCCTGAGCGCGTTCTTTGTGCAGACCTTTTGGCTCCAGAAGGTTATGGTGAGATCATCGGTGGTTCAATGCGTGAAGATGACTACGATGCTCTTGTAGCTAAAATGGATGAACTCGGAATGGACCGTTCAGAATACGAATTTTACCTTGACCTTCGTAAATATGGTTCAGTACCACACGGTGGTTTTGGTATCGGTATTGAACGTATGGTTACTTTCGTAGCTGGAACAAAACACATCCGTGAAGCTATTCCATTCCCACGTATGTTGCACCGTATCAAACCATAAGTAAAATTCTTTAGGAGTGCAAAAGTATGAAAAGATGGTTACTTGGTCTTTTGGCCTTACTTTGTATGGTTTCAATGGTAGCTTGTAGCAAGTCTGCTCCCTCTTTACAAGGTGAGTGGAAAGCTCAGGACGCTCTTAAAAAGATTATAAGATCATTTTTAAGAAAGATAAAGTAACGATTGGTAAGCAGGACTATGATTATACTTTGAATGGTCCTAAAGCTAAAGATGGTTTTACTTATTATTCTCTTAAGTTGAAAGACCAGGGAAATGAAACCAGTTATACTGTATTTTTCCCCACAAAATCAAAAGAGACAGCCCTCTTTTGCAACCAATGATGACAAAGAGCCCCTGAAAGGCCAAATGCTCTTTGCGCTCAATAAAAAGAAAAACCGGATTACTATGACTATGTCAAAAAGTATCTGAAATAATAAGAGAAGGATTAGTCTTGAGCTAATTCTTTCTTTTGAAAATACCTGTTTCAATTTTCAGAATATTTTGCTATAATAACAGCATATTAGACAAAGGAGAAAAATTATCATGGCAAAAACTATTCATACTGATAAAGCACCCGCAGCGATCGGTCCTTATGTGCAAGGTAAAATCGTAGGAAATCTTTTGTTTGCTTCTGGTCAAGTACCATTGTCACCAGAAACAGGTGAAATCATTGGTGAAACAATTCAAGAACAAACAGAACAAGTGCTTAAAAATGTTGGTGCTATTTTGGCAGAAGCAGGTACAGACTTTGATCACGTTGTTAAAACAACTTGCTTCCTAAGTGACATTAACGATTTCGTTCCATTTAACGAAGTGTATGCAACTGCCTTTACATCTGATTTCCCTGCACGTTCTGCGGTAGAAGTGGCACGTTTGCCAAAAGATGTTAAAATTGAAATCGAAGTTATCGCTGAGATTGATTAATGAAGAGAGCCTTGGCTCTTTTCTTTTTGGCTCAACTGTGATAAACTATAGCTGAAATAAATTTTCGATGTTTGGGAGACACCATCGCTAAAAAAAACCATTACTGGCGTTTTTTTGGCTCCCCCAAGGGGCCTTTTTATGTGTCTCAGACATCACGAATAAAGAGGAATATTATGAAACGTCAATCAGCTTTGGTCGTCTTTAGTGGCGGTCAAGATTCTACTACTTGCCTATTTTGGGCTCTAAAACATTATGAAACAGTTGAATTAGTTACTTTTGCTTATGGACAACGTCATAGCTTGGAAATTGAAGTAGCTAAAGAGATTGCGCAAGAACAAGGGCTTAAACACCATGTTTTGGACATGTCTTTGCTTGGTCAAATTACTGAAAATGCTTTAACATCTGATATTGAGATTGAGGCAGCAGAAGGTGAAGTTCCTAATACTTTTGTGGACGGGCGTAATCATCTTTTCCTTTCTTTTGCAGCTGTTCTAGCCAAGCAACGTGGTATCACTGACATTGTTACGGGTGTTTGTGAGACAGACTTTTCTGGTTATCCAGACTGTCGTGATGTTTTTGTCAAATCGCTTAATGTTACACTTAATCTTGCCATGGCCTATGATTTCGTTATCCAAACTCCTCTCATGTGGTTAGATAAGGCTGAGACTTGGGCTTTGGCTGATCAACTTGGAGCTTTCGACTACGTTCGTGAAAAAACGCTGACTTGTTATAACGGTATTATTGGGACTGGTTGTGGGGAATGTCC
>JBKWCO010000168.1:0-3808 GCA_046975465.1 Streptococcus sp.
TAACTATTCAAGCCTGTCATTTCCATAACGATAGTAACCTACTAGGCGCGGCGTCTTATTTTGCTTCTGAAAATGATTTGTAATCACGGAAAGTTCCATAATGGAGCTTTTTTCTTTTCTGTTACGAATAATGAAAAGGAGGTATCTATATGAATAATTTTGAACTTTTTAAACTTAAAGCCGCTGGGTTGACGAATTTGAATATCTTAAATATTTTGGACTATCAAAAGACTCAAGATAGAAAATTGAGTTTACGTGATATGGCAGTGGTATCCAAGTCTAAAAATGCCGTTCTTTTTATGGAAAAATACAAGACTTTAGATATTAAGCAACTTAAGGAGCAGTATCAACGTTATCCGACAGTATCTATTTTTGACCAGGACTATCCGATTGAGTTAAAGCACACCTACAATCCACCAGTTCTCCTTTATTATCAGGGGAATCTTGATTTACTGAGTAAACCAAAGCTAGCTGTTGTTGGGGCAAGAAAGTGTTCTGAAACAGGCAAACAGTCTGTCCGTAAAATTGTTAGTGAACTTGGGAATCACTTTACTATTGTGAGTGGATTGGCGCGTGGGATTGATACTTGTGCGCATATGGAGGCCTTGAAAAATAAGGGGAACACCATTGCAGTTATCGGGACCGGACTTGATGTTTATTATCCTAAAGAAAATAAAGCTTTGCAGGACTATATGGCCAAAAATCATTTAGTTCTTACAGAATATGGACCGGGTGAACAGCCTCTCAAGTACCACTTTCCTGAACGCAATCGGATTATTTCTGGATTGTGTCAAGGAGTTATGGTCGTAGAAGCAAAACTTCGCTCTGGAAGTCTGATTACTTGTGAGCGTGCCATGGAAGAAGGTAGAGATGTTTTTGCTATTCCAGGAAATATTTTAGATGGAAAGTCAGACGGATGCCATCATTTGATTCAAGAGGGCGCAAAGTGCATTACGACAGGGTTTGACATCCTTTCAGAGTTTTCTTGAAAATCAAAGTTCTCCTATAGAGATAAAGTTTTTTATTGACAGTTAAAGAAAAGGAAGGTATCATGTTAGTTGCTCGGTCCAAGATGTTTCATTTTTTAATGTCTTGTGACTAGATTTTAGACAGATGAGTGGCGCAGCCAGTTTATAACATTATAAGGAAATAATCTATGGCGACAGCAACGACAACAAAAACGAAAACTAAAACAACAAAGAAATCAACGGCAAAAAGACGACTAAAAAAGAGCGACACCAAAGAAAAATTTGGTTATCGTGGAGTCTCCTGCCAAAGCAAAACCATTGAAAAGTACCTTGGGCGCAATTATAAAGTTGTAGCCTCTGTTGGGCATATCCGTGATTTGAAAAAATCAAGTATGTCCATTGACTTTGAAAACAATTACGAACCTCAGTACATTAATATTCGTGGTAAAGGACCTCTTATCAATGAATTGAAGAAAGAAGCTAAAAAAGCCAAGCAAGTCTTTCTCGCAAGTGACCCGGACCGTGAAGGGGAAGCCATTTCATGGCATTTGTCACATATTCTTGGATTAGAGCCAGATGATAAGAATCGTGTTGTTTTTAACGAAATTACTAAAGACGCAGTAAAAAATGCCTTTGTAGAGCCACGCGCCATTGACATGGACTTGGTAGATGCTCAGCAAGCTCGTCGTGTCTTGGACCGTATTGTGGGTTACTCATTTCCACTTCTATGGAAGAAGGTTAAGAAGGGTCTTTCTGCAGGGCGTGTCCAATCGGTAGCGCTTAAGCTTATTATTGACCGTGAAAATGAAATTAAGGCCTTTAAACCAGAAGAATACTGGACTATTGATGGTGCCTTTAAGAAGGGTGCTAAGAAGTTTCAGGCTAGCTTCTATGGCTTAGATGGTAAAAAGCTTAAGCTCAACAATAATGAGGATGTTCAAGCCGTTCTCTCTCGTATCACAAGTGATGACTTTAACGTAGATAAAGTAGAGAAAAAAGAACGCCGTCGTAATGCGCCATTGCCATATACAACTTCATCTCTCCAACAGGATGCTGCTAATAAGATTAACTTCCGAACACGTAAGACCATGATGGTTGCTCAACAGTTGTATGAAGGAATTAATTTGGGTTCAGGCGCTCAAGGTTTGATTACCTATATGCGTACGGACTCAACACGTATCAGTCCTGTTGCACAAAACCAGGCTGCTGAATTTATTACGGAACGCTTTGGTTCTAAGTATTCAAAACACGGCAGCAAGGTGAAAAATAGTTCAGGAGCACAAGATGCCCATGAGGCTATTCGTCCGTCAAATGTTTTCCAAACACCAGAAAGCATCGCTAAGTATTTGGATAAGGATCAACTCAAGCTCTATACCCTTATTTGGAATCGTTTTGTAGCCAGTCAAATGACAGCTGCAGTATTTGATACGATGAAGGTGACCTTGTCTCAAAATGGTGTCATTTTCACAGCAAATGGAAGCCAAATCAAGTTTGACGGTTATATGGCCGTTTACAACGACTCTGATAAGAACAAAATGCTTCCTGATATGGCTGAGGGTGATACGGTTAAGAAGGTTGTGACAACGCCTGAACAACACTTCACCCAACCTCCTGCACGCTATTCTGAAGCGACATTGATTAAGACGCTAGAAGAAAACGGCGTTGGTCGTCCGTCTACTTATGCGCCAACGCTTGATGTTATCCAACGTCGCTACTATGTCAAATTGGTGGCTAAACGATTTGAACCAACGGAACTTGGTGAAATCGTAAATAGCTTAATCGTAGAATTCTTCCCAGACATCGTGGATGTTAAATTCACCGCCGAGATGGAAGGGAAACTCGATAAAGTCGAAATCGGTAAGGAACAATGGCAGAAGGTCATTGATGAATTCTTCAAACCTTTCCAAAAGAATTGGAAAAAGCTGAAGAAGGTATTGAAAAAATCCAAATCAAGGATGAGCCTGCCGGTTTTGATTGTGACCTCTGTGGTCACCCAATGGTCATCAAACTTGGTCGATATGGTAAGTTTTATGCATGTAGTAACTTCCCAGATTGTCACAATACTAAAGCCATAACCAAAGAAATTGGCGTTACTTGTCCAACCTGTGGTAAAGGTCAGGTCATCGAACGTAAGACAAAACGAAATCGTGTCTTCTATGGTTGTGATCGCTATCCTGACTGTGAATTTACATCGTGGGATATCCCTGTTGGACGTAACTGTCCTAAATCAGGCGATTATCTTGTCGAGAAGAAAGTCCGTGGTGGCGGCAAGCAAGTTATCTGTAGCAACGAAGAGTGTGACTACAAAGAATCTATTGTTAAATAAAAAGAAAGCTATCTCAAGTTAAGTCCTGAGATAGTTTTTTTGTATTTTATCAAAAAACTGATACTTTCCTTAAATTTGTTTTTTATACTAAGGATGGAAAGAAAGGAGATTAAGTGGTTTTCTGATATTAGATAAATATAAGCTTATATTGGAAACAGAACTATTCTAAAAGAGGTGTACAAATGCAAATAACTGTTAAACAACTTTCAAAATCCTACAAAGATAAGACTATTTTAGACAACATCACATTTACAATTGAATCTGGAACAGTTTCTGGTCTATTAGGAGTAAATGGTGCTGGTAAGTCAACTCTGATGAAAATTCTTTTTGGTTTAGTCCAAAAAAGTAGTGGAGAAATTCGATTTGATGGATCATCCAAAAACAAACATTTATTAGGTGCATTAATCGAAGCACCTGCAATTTATCACAATCTTTCAGCTTTTGATAATCTAAAAACAAAAGCGTTGTTATATGATATTCCTGATTCCAAAATTTATGAAACCTTAGAAATAAT
>JBKWCO010000169.1:0-3806 GCA_046975465.1 Streptococcus sp.
AGGGATTGATACTCGTGTGACTAACTATGGTAACAACTCTGTGGGTCATATCCTACAACATGGTGTTATCTTGGAACGTGGTACTTTGACTTTCAATGGTATTGGTCACATTGTCAAAGGTGCTAAGGGTGCTGATGCACAACAAGAAAGCCGTGTGCTTATGCTTTCTGACAAGGCACGTTCAGACGCTAACCCAATTCTCTTGATTGACGAAAATGAAGTTACAGCAGGACATGCTGCTTCAATCGGTCAGGTAGATCCAGAGGATATGTATTACCTCATGAGTCGTGGACTTGATCAAGACACCGCAGAACGTTTGGTTATTCGCGGTTTCTTGGGAGCAGTTATTACTGAAATCCCAGTTAAAGAAGTGCGCGATGAAATGATTTCTGTAACTGATACAAAACTAAACAAACGTTAGGAACTATCGACGCAGATAGTCTAACCTATGATATATCTAGATAGGGAGATAAGATGTCAGCTTTAGATGCCTATAAGATTCGACAAGATTTTGCCATTTTAGATCAGGTAGTTAATGATGAACCTTTGGTATACTTGGATAATGCAGCAACGACTCAGAAGCCTCAAGTAGTTTTGGACACTCTCATGGCCTACTATCATGAGGACAATGCCAATGTTCACCGTGGTGTGCACACTTTGGCTGAGCGTGCAACAGCTGCTTACGAAGCTAGTCGTGAAAAGCTTCGTCAGTTTATCAATGCTAAATCAACCAAAGAGGTCCTCTTTACACGTGGAACGACAACTGGTCTTAACTGGGTTGGTCGTTTTGCAGAGCAGGTTCTTGAGCCAGGAGATGAGGTGGTTATTTCAATTATGGAACACCACTCGAATATCATTCCTTGGCAAGAAGCTTGTAAGAAGACGGGTGCTAAGCTTGTCTATGCCTACTTGAAAGACGGTCAGTTGGATATGGAAGACTTGACCAACAAGATTACAGAAAAGACAAAATTTGTAAGTCTGGCTCAGGTTTCTAACGTTCTAGGTTGTATCAATCCTGTTAAGGAGATTGCCCAGTTAGCCCATCAAGTTGGGGCTTATATGGTTGTGGATGGTGCCCAATCTGCCCCTCACATGACCATTGATGTTCAAGATTTGGATTGTGATTTCTTTGCCCTTTCTGGGCACAAGATGTTAGGTCCAACAGGGATTGGGGTTCTTTATGGCAAGGAAGAGATTCTTAACCAGATGAATCCGATTGAATTCGGTGGTGAGATGATTGATTTTGTTTATGAACAAGAAGCCACTTGGAAGGAACTACCTTGGAAATTTGAGGCTGGTACACCTAACATTGCGGGGGCTATTGCTCTTGGTGCTGCTGTGGACTACCTCTCTGCTTTAGGTATGGAAAATATTCATGCTTACGAGCAAGAATTGGTAGACTATGTTTTGCCTAAGCTTCAGGCGATTGATGGTCTGACAGTCTACGGGCCAGAAGATCCTAGTCAGCATGCAGGTGTTATTGCCTTTAATATTGATGGGCTTCACCCTCATGATGTGGCGACAGCTCTTGATTATGAAGGAGTGGCAGTGCGTGCGGGTCACCACTGTGCTCAGCCTTTAATTAATCATTTAGGAATCTCATCAGCTGCCCGAGCAAGCTTCTATATTTATAATACTAAAGAGGATTGCGACAAGCTTGTAGAGGCAATTCTTGCGACGAAGGAGTTTTTCAATGGCACTCTCTAGACTAGATAGTTTATATATGGCTGTTGTGGCCGATCACTCTAAGAGCCCTCACCATCATGGTGTCCTACCAGATGTGGAGCAACTTCAACTGAATAATCCGACTTGTGGAGATGTTATCAATCTGTCAGTTAAATTTGATGGTGACGTGATTGAAGACATTGCCTTTGCTGGTGATGGTTGTACCATTTCGACAGCCTCATCAAGTATGATGACGGATGCGGTTATCGGTAAAACTAAGGCAGAGGCTTTAGAACTAGCGGAAATTTTCTCTCTTATGATTCAAGGGAATCATAAAGTGGATGAGGATAAGTTAGGTGAGGCCAAGCTTTTGGCGGGGGTTTCTAAATTTCCACAACGTATCAAATGTGCAACGCTCTCTTGGAATGCTCTCAAAAAGGCTATAGAGAGAAGCGAGCTTAAAATAAGAAAACTAATCAACCCTTTAAAAAGGAAAATACTATGACTGAAACAAATGAAAAAGTAGAACCAAAACCCATTGATTTGGGGGAATATAAATCTGGTTTCCATGATGATGTGACACCAGTCTTTTCAACAGGAAAAGGAATCAGTGAAGATGTGGTCCGTGCCATGTCTGCTGAAAAAGGGGAGCCTGAGTGGATGCTTGAATTCCGCTTGAAATCACTAGAAACCTTTAAGAAAATGCCTATGCAAGAGTGGGGGCCAGATCTTTCGGAAATCGACTTCGATGACTTGACATATTTCCAAAAAGCGTCAGACCGACCTGCTCGTGACTGGGAAGATGTACCTGAAAAAATCAAGGAAACCTTTGAACGTATTGGTATCCCCGAAGCTGAACGTGCTTACCTGGCAGGGGCTTCAGCTCAGTATGAATCAGAAGTGGTTTATCATAACATGAAAGAAGAGTATGACAAGTTGGGTATTATCTTTACAGATACGGACTCAGCTCTTAAAGAGTACCCAGAACTCTTCAAGAAGTACTTCTCAAAACTGGTTCCACCAACAGACAATAAATTTGCGGCCCTTAACTCTGCCTTCTGGTCAGGCGGTACCTTTATTTATGTGCCGAAAGGTGTTAAGGTAGATATCCCGCTTCAAACCTACTTCCGTATTAACAATGAAGCAACTGCCCAGTTTGAACGTACCCTTATCATCGTTGATGAAGGTGCCAGCGTTCACTATGTGGAAGGCTGTACGGCACCAACCTATACTTCAGCCAGTCTTCATGCAGCCATCGTTGAAATCTTTGCACTTGAAGGAGCTTATATGCGTTATTCAACCATTCAAAACTGGTCAGATAGCGTCTATAATTTGGTAACCAAACGTGCCACTGCTAAGAAAAATGCTACGGTTGAGTGGATTGACGGTAACCTTGGTGCTAAGAAAACAATGAAGTACCCTTCGGTTTACCTAGATGGTGAAGGTGCACGTGGGACTATGCTTTCTATAGCTTTTGCCAATGCTGGTCAGCACCAGGATACAGGAGCTAAGATGATTCATAATGCGCCACATACATCATCATCTATTGTCTCTAAATCAATCGCCCGTAATGGTGGTAAGGTTGACTATCGTGGCCAAGTAACTTTCAATAAGGACTCTAAGAAATCTGGTTCCCACATTGAATGTGATACGATCTTGATGGATGATTTATCTAAGTCAGATACGATTCCATTTAATGAAATTCACAACTCACAAGTTGCTCTTGAACACGAAGCTAAAGTTTCTAAGATTTCTGAAGAGCAACTCTACTACCTCATGAGCCGTGGACTTTCAGAACAAGAAGCAACTGAAATGATTGTCATGGGATTTGTGGAACCATTTACCAAAGAACTTCCAATGGAGTATGCTGTTGAGCTTAACCGCTTGATTAGTTATGAAATGGAAGGATCAGTTGGGTAAAAATAAGCTTGTGTATAAATACAAAGTAAACTGAGAATTAGTCCAAAATACTATAAGGTTAAGATATGCATCTTAGCCTTTTTGTTTGGATTGATTGTAAAAATTCTATAGCATTGTGAAAGAAGAGCTATAGATGCACAATTTTTGGATATTTATAGTCTTTTTAGAGGCAAACATAACTGAGTTGTCGAATTATTCAGAATTAGGTCTTTACTTTAGAA
>JBKWCO010000170.1:0-3795 GCA_046975465.1 Streptococcus sp.
GTAGTTCTCTTGGAAGAAAACTACCGTTCAACCAAGAAAATTCTCCAGGCAGCCAACGAAGTTATCAAGAATAACCGCAACCGCCGTCCAAAGAAACTTTGGACTCAAAATGACGACGGTGAACAAATCGTTTATTACCGTGCTAATGACGAGCGTGATGAAGCTGTTTTTGTTGCTTCAACTATTGATAACATTATTCGTGAAGAAGGTAAGAACTTCAAGGATTTCGCTGTACTTTACCGTACCAATGCTCAGTCTCGTACTATTGAAGAAGCCTTGCTCAAGTCTAATATCCCTTATACCATGGTTGGAGGTACCAAGTTCTATAGCCGTAAAGAAATCCGTGATGTCATTTCTTACTTGAACTTGATTGCCAATCCTGCGGATAATATTAGCTTTGAGCGTGTGGTTAATGAACCTAAACGTGGAGTTGGACCTGGGACACTAGAAAAGATTCGTACCTTTGCCTATGAGCAAAACATGAGTCTCCTAGATGCTTCAGCTAATATTATGTTATCACCGATTAAGGGGAAAGCAGCTCAGGGCGTTTACGATTTTGCTAACATGATTCTGAACCTACGCGACCAGCTAGATGGACTAAGTATTACCGAAGTTGTTGAAGCTGTCTTGGACCAATCTGGTTATCTGGACGCTCTGTCTATGCAACAAACGCTTGAAAGTCAGGCACGCATTGAAAATATCGAAGAGTTCATGTCTGTGACTAAGAATTTCGACGAAACCAATACAGATGGTACTGAAGATGAGATAGGCATTGACCGTTTAGGACGTTTCTTGAACGATTTGGCTTTGATTGCTGACACAGACGATGGTGATGTTGAGGCAGCAGAAGTAACCTTAATGACCCTACACGCTGCTAAAGGGCTTGAATTTCCAGTTGTCTTCCTGATTGGTATGGAAGAGGGAGTTTTCCCTTTGTCACGTGCCTCAGAAGAGCCAGATGAACTCGAAGAAGAGCGTCGTTTGGCTTACGTAGGTATCACTCGGGCAGAAGAGATTCTTTTCCTTACCAACGCTAATACACGTACGCTTTTTGGTAAGACTAGCTATAATCGTCCTAGCCGTTTCTTACGTGAAATTTCAGATGATTTATTACAATATCAAGGTCTAGCACGTCCAGCCAATTCATCATTTGGTGTTCGTTTTACAAAGGAAGAGCCTATACAATTTGGTCAAGGCATGAGTTTACAACAAGCGCTTCAGACCAGAAAAGCAAATGTACAACCGCAAAGACATACTGGCGCTCAGCCATTTTCAAAAGCTACCGAGGGCTACCATTTGGAAAACGTCTGACTCAAGCAACACAGCAACAGACTGGGAAATTGGCGACATCGCCCATCACAAGAAGTGGGGAGACGGAACTGTTCTAGAAGTGACTGGTAGTGGTAAAACCCAAGAACTTAAAATTAAATTCCCAGAGGTGGGACTTAAAAAAGTTTTGGCGAGCGTGGCACCTATCGAGAAGAAATAGCAAAGGGCCGTACGGTCCTTTTTATAAGCTCTACCTATCACTTTGATAAGAAATATCTATTAGACAGCTAGTCTTACTAGGTGTAGAATGAAAGCAACATTTGTTTTGGAGGACTCACTTATGTCACGAGAATTTTCATTTGAAACCTTACAATTACACGCTGGACAAGCCCCTGATAAGGAAACAAAATCACGTGCGGTTCCTATTTACCAAACAACTTCATACGTTTTTGATAATGCTCAAGAAGGTGAAGACCTCTTTGCCCTTAGAAAACCTGGTAATATTTACACTCGTATTACCAACCCTACTGTAGCAGTCCTTGAAGACCGTATTGCTGCACTAGAAGGTGGTGTTGGTGCCTGGCAACTGCTTCAGGTATGGCTGCTATCACTTATGTAGTACTTGGTTTGGCACACGCTGGTGATCATGTTGTTGCTGCAACAACGCTTTATGGTGGAACTTTTAACCTCTTGAAAGAAACACTCCCACGTTATGGTGTCACAACAACTTTTGTTGACGTCAACAATCCTGAAGAAGTGGCTGCAATCAAAGACAATACAAAACTTGTCTTGATTGAGTCTTTGGTAACCCACTTATCAACATTCCAGATTTTGAAAGATTGCTGACATCGCTCACAGTCATAAGATTCCATTGGTGGCTGACAATACATTCGGTACACCTTATCTTATTAACGTTATTTCTCATGGTAGATATCGTGGTTCACTCTGCGACTAAATTTATCGGTGGACATGGACAACTATCGGAGGACTTATCGTCGATTCTGGTAAATTCGATTGGGAAGCTTCAGGTAAATTCCCACAATTGGTGGATGAAGATCCTTCTTACCACAATATCAGTTATACACGTGATGTCGGTGCAGCAGCGTTTATTACTGCCCTCCGTACACAACTTTGGTGATACAGGTGCAGCTCGGCACCTTCAATGCCTTCTTGCTCTTGCAAGGCCTTGAAACCCTCTCACTTCGTGTAGAACGCCAATAAAATACGAAAAAATCGTAGATTTCTTGGAAACCATCCAAAGTTGAAAGTAAATCTATCCTGGATTGCCATCAAGTCCTTACTATGACTTGGCACAAAAATACTTCCCTAAAGGACCAGGTTCTATTTTCACTTTCCATGTTAGGCGGACAAGATGAAGCTCGTACAGTCATTGATAACCTTGAAATCTTCTCAGACCTTGCCAACGTTGCCGATGCAAAATCATTGGTTGTTCACCCTGCAACAACAACCCATCAACAATTGGCAGAAGAAGATTTGCTTGCCTGCGGTGTCACTCCAAATCAAATTCGAATCTCTGTCGGTTTGGAAAATGCAGACGATTTGATTGAAGATTTGAAACTTGCCTTGGAAAAATCTAAAAGTATTATAATACGAATGGACTCAGCATCTAGCTGGGTCTTTTTCAGATAGCTTGAATCACATATTAAAATAAGCTATAACATACATACTTAAAGTATTTAAGTAGCAACATCTCAACATTTTTAAAATCAAACTATCGATAAATGGTGGTATTATAGTACAACACTTCTATGATAAAGCTGGACCTATAAAGCTTCTAAAAAGTAATTAAATACATGCTTATTATGAAAGGAAGTTCGCAGATAGATATATCTTCTGTGAGTGAAATGCTCTTTGTTAAAATTTATAAGCAAATGGCTAGTCATGTTCTAGCATTTAAAGTACAATAAAGAAAAACTATTGGAGGAATATTATGCCAACATTTATCGGAAAACCAGTTACAGTGCGAAGACAAACAACTTCAAGTAGGAGATACTTTCGTGATTTTGACATTGACTACAACAGATTTAAGTCAAAAATCACTTTCAGAATTCGATGGAAAGAAAAAAGTTATCTCTATCGTTCCATCGATCGATACTGGTATTTGTTCAACTCAAACGCGTACCTTTAACAAGGAATTGTCAGAACTAGATGATACTGTCGTTATTACTATTTCAGTGGACCTACCATTTGCGCAAGCTCGTTGGTGTGGTGCTGAGGGTCTTGAAAATGCCATCATGCTTTCTGACTACTATGATAATAGTTTCGGTAAAGACTATGGTGTCCTTATTGAAGAATGGCACTTGTTAGCGCGTGCCGTTTTAGTGGCAGACGCTGACAACAAGATTACTTATGTCGAATATTTGGACAATATCAATACTGATCCAAACTATGAAGCAGCAGTAGCAGCAGCTAAAAGCTTATAAAAAGGGGCCCAGGTCTCTTTTTTATTTTGCCTTTCTTACAGTTTTTACTTGCAAAAGTATTAGCTTCTTGCTATTATTGTAT
>JBKWCO010000171.1:0-3786 GCA_046975465.1 Streptococcus sp.
ATCTACTACCCATCTGGTAAATTGCATATTGGTTCTGCCTATACAACCATTGCTTGTGACGTCTTGGCACGTTACAAACGTATGATGAACTATGATGTCTTCTACCTTACTGGGCTTGATGAACACGGCCAAAAGATTCAACAAAAGGCTGAAGAAGCAGGAATCACACCACAAGAGTATGTGGACGGTATGGCTGTTGGTGTTAAGGACCTCTGGCAACTTTTGGATATCTCATACGATAAATTCATCCGTACGACTGATGATTACCATGAAAAAGTAGTGGCACAAGTTTTTGAGCGCTTACTTGGAACAAGGAGATATCTATCTTGGTGAATACTCAGGTTGGTACTCAGTTTCAGACGAAGAATTCTTCACTGAAAGTCAGTTGGCAGAAGTTTACCGTGATGAAGAAGGTAAGGTCATCGGTGGGGTAGCTCCATCAGGGCACCAAGTAGAGTTGGTTTCTGAAGAATCCTATTTCTTTAAACTCAGCAACTATGCAGACCGTTTGACTGCCTTCTTTAAAGAACACCCAGAATTTATCCAACCTGATGGTCGTATGAATGAAATGCTTAAAAACTTCATCGAGCCAGGCTTGGAAGACTTGGCGGTATCACGTACAACCTTCACTTGGGGAGTAAAAGTACCTTCAGATCCAAAACACGTGGTTTATGTGTGGATTGATGCCCTTATCAACTATATCACTGCCCTTGGTTATGGTCAGGATGAGCATGGTAACTTTGATTTGTTCTGGCAAAATAATGAAAACCACGAAATTATCCACATGATTGGTAAGGATATCCTTCGTTTCCACTCAATCTACTGGCCAATCATCCTTATGGCTCTTGATTTGCCATTGCCTACACGTCTTGTTGCCCACGGTTGGTTCGTCATGAAAGACGGTAAGATGTCTAAGTCAAAGGAAACGTGATCTATCCAGAAATGTTGGTAGAACGTTTTGGTCTTGATCCACTCCGTTACTACTCATGCGTAGTCTTCCAGTCGGTTCAGATGGCACCTTCACTCCAGAAGACTATGTGGCTCGTATTAACTACGAATTGGCTAATGACCTTGGAAACCTCCTCAACCGAACAGTTGCCATGATTAACAAGTATTTCGGTGGTCAAGTGCCTGCCTATGTTGAGAACGTTACAGACTTTGATGCTGATTTGGCTAAGGTTGTGGCTGAAAATATCGAAGAGTTCCACAAACAAATGAACGCTGTAGATTTCCCACGTGCCTTGGACGCCGTTTGGAACATCATTTCACGTACCAATAAGTATATTGATGAAACCGCTCCTTGGGTACTTGCCAAAGAAGATAGTAACAAGGAACAATTGGCAGCTGTTATGGCTCACTTGGCAGCTAGTCTTCGTGTGGTGGCTCATCTCATCCAACCATTCATGATGACCACTTCAAATGCCATCATGGAACAGCTCGGATTGTCAGGAACGTTTGACCTTGAAAATCTAGAACTTTCAGGCTTCCCAGAAAATGTCACAGTCGTTTCAAAAGGAACTCCAATCTTCCCACGTCTTGACATGGACGAAGAAATTGCCTACATCCAATCTCAAATGAACGCAGGCAAACCTCAAGAGAAGGAATGGAACCCAGAAGAGGTTGAACTTAAGTCTGAAAAAGACCAAATCAAATTTGATGACTTTGACAAGGTTGAAATCCGTGTCGCTGAAGTTAAAGAAGTAGAAAAAGTCGAAGGTTCAGACAAATTGCTTCGCTTCCGTCTTGACGCTGGTGACGGTGAAGATCGTCAAATCCTCTCAGGTATTGCTAAATTCTATCCAAACGAACAAGAATTGGTCGGCAAGAAACTTCAAGTCGTGGCTAATCTCAAACCACGTAAGATGATGAAAAATATGTCAGCCAAGGTATGATTCTTTCTGCTGAACATGACGGCAAACTTACTGTCTTGACAGTAGATCCATCTGTTCCAAATGGAAGTGTGATTGGGTAAAACAATTTAGTTTTTGATTTCCTCAAAAGGAAGTAGGATGATGAAGCGCTTTTGAATAATAAGGCTTCTGTTCCATTCCTATTTTGAATTTTAAAGGGTGCTCCTACTTACCTAAGGGCAATCTAAATAAGACATTTTTAACATTAAAACGAGTTCAGTCGAACTCGTTTTCTTATACACTATATTTCAATAAATACTTAATACGTTCTACACTTTCATCAGGACCATAGGCATCAGGGTATTGGTCTAGTTTACTGATAGCATCAAGGTCTGCTTGGTCTAGGTGAAAGTCAAAACTCTCAAAGTTTTCCTTCATCCGTTCGATATGGGTACTTTTAGGAATGGTCAGAATGCCTTGTTGGGTTTGCCATCTGAGAATGACCTGAGCAACTGTCTTACCATGTTTTTCAGCGATAGCAGTCAGAGTTTGGTCTTGAAAAATACCATCCTCTCCTCTATGAAAAGGAGCCCAGGCTTGCGTTAGGGTACCAAATTCCTTATCGGCTTTCTGGATCAGTTTGTGTTGTTTATAGGGATGCAACTCGATTTGATTGACTGCTGGAATGACCGGTGTCTGCAAGGCAAAATCCGTCAAACGCCCTGTTGAGAAGTTAGAAACACCAATGGCTCTAATAAGTTCTTCATGCTTAAGCTCAATCATAGCACGCCAGGCACCATGTAAGTCGCCAAAAGGTTGATGAATCAAATATAAATCAAGATAGTCAGTATCTAGTTTGCGAAGTGTTTCTTTTAGGGCTAATTTGGTATCTTCGTAGCCAAGCTGGCTAATCCAGGCTTTACTAGTCAGGAAAATATCCTCGCGAGGGATACCAGATGCCTCTTAATGGCACGTCCCACGGCTTCCTCATTTCGATAAAGGCTAGCAGTATCAATCAATCGATAGCCTACAGAAAGAGCGTCTTCAACGGCTTTTTGACATTCTTTTTGATCGAAAATTTGCCAGACACCAAAACCAAGCACAGGTATTTTGATGCCATTATTAAGTGTTTGAAATTCCATTTTCTTCTCCTTAGTGGTGGGGTAGTAAGCTATCCTGAATTTCCTCGATAAATGCTTGAATAATTGCGGATTGTTTCTGTTTATTATTGGTCACAAAACCCAAGGTGTGCTTTGGACTGTTCTTCAGTGGAAGTAAAACAATTTGGTCCTTAATGAAACTATTAACAATACCGAGGCCAGAAGCGTAACTATCTGAGGCACAGAGTAAATTCATGACACTGCCTCGGTCATTACTGTAAATCACTTGTTGGTCAGGCAGAACCTCGAGAGGATCTTCGTCAAAATGGATTCCAGAGCTTTCTTGACGAAAGCGGACCTGTGGGTATCCCTCTAAATCTTTGAGATTGAGGGATTTTTTGTGAGCTAGGGGATGTTGGCGACCTAAGAAAATCTTAGTTTCAAACTCTCCAAGTGGGGTGAAAGTCAGATCCATGTGTTGGAAACTGCGTTCAAGGATATGGTCATTGTCTTCATCTAGATAAATAATCCCCAGGTCACTTTCGAAGCTTTCAACGCTTTTGAGAATCTTCCTAGTCGTTGTTTCAATCAGTTGAAATTCTTGATAATCACTACGAAAACGTTGGGCAATGTGAGCCATTGGAAGTGATAAGAAATCGTAGTGGTGACTGGCAACAGTGAATGATTTCTTGAATGATTTACGGTAGCGTCCCTCTAGGAGATCTAACTCTCCAAGAATACGTTTGGCGTATTTGAGAAAATCATGACCGTCATCAGTTAGTTTGGCTCCTGTATTGGAACGCTCAAAGAGTTGGACGCCAAGTTCTTCCTCTAAG
>JBKWCO010000172.1:0-3770 GCA_046975465.1 Streptococcus sp.
TCATTATAGTCCTTCCACTTTAATAACCTGACCTGAGATAAAATCAACCAGATAATACTGGGTTCCTGACTTCACTTCCCAAATAGGAGTTTTGCCATATTTTCCTAGGTGGACATAGGATATATCCTTTGCACCATAGGCTTTAGCAGCTTTCTTAGCCACTGACTTACTTATACCATCAGATTGCTTGTAGATATCAACCTCACCTGAATCATGACTCACGATAACAGCCAGTTTCTCACCTTGACCAGACTTTCCAAGAAGCCCGTAATAGGTAGCCTCACCATGGTAGATATCAAATTCAGTAACAGTCTTAATATCTGCTTTGCTCTCTGCTATGGCAATAACCTTCTTTTCGGCGTCTACATAAGGCTTAGTCGCTACAATAAGAATAGCAGTCAAAGAGGCAATTAAGGTCACAACGATTACAATTATTCCAAAAATGAACTGTTGCTTTTTGGTCCAGGGTGAACGTTGTTTACGCATAATGCCTCCTAAAAAAGTTTCTGAATTTATTATATCAGAAAATGATAAATCTTTACATAGCTATGTCGCTAGTAATGGATATTTAACGTCATCTTTTTAGGTCTGAGAAACTCTTTCATCTTAAAATTTGATTGACATTATATAGCTAACTTTCCTTTTGCAGAAATGTCTGATATCTTCATTGAATGTCTTAAATTTAGTTCGTTCAAGCGCAATCTCTTGAGATACTTCTTTCAAAAATAGCTTCCCATAGCTCTTGACTAGGGTCGGTTGTCTAATAGAAGAATAGCTGAACGCTGATCCGGGCGTCTTTGCGCACGCCCAATAGCCTGTTTAAATCGCAAAATTGTCATTGGAAGACTGTAGCTATTAAAAGTATTCTTTCCCTGTTTAGAAAACCACGACTCCAATTTTTGATAGAAAGGATCTTTAGGATTGTCAAATGGAAGACGTGCGATGACCTCGATAACCCTATCTTGTTGAGCAAAATCAACACCTTCCCAGAAAGAACCCATTCCAAGAAGTAGATTAGTCTCACCCCTATCAAACCGTTTTTTGACGTTAAAAGCCGTACCGTTCTTTTCTTGAGTGAGGTGATGTACTTCCTGTAAATCCAGCAAATCTGAGACAGCTAACATGCTTTTTCGAGATGTGAATAAGACTAATATAGGATATTCCGTTTTAGTCAACTTCTGAAGACGTTTTGCGACAGCTTTGTCATAGTCTTCTTCAGATACATCACCAATCATAGGCATGCTTTGATCAATCCAAATTGCCTGATTGGGAAGGTTGTCCATTGGAAGACTAACCTTATGCACATGGTTTAGCCCTAATAAATCTGCCACATCAACTTCAGGACCAATATCAATGGTTGCTGAGACAATCAACACCTTCTGAGCACTCGGAAGATAGGCAGACAGTTTCAAAAGTTCCTGACGTGAAGCCTTTAGATAAGACACCCGATGTTCCTGATAGTAGTCAGTTTCAAGCCAAAAATGGCTGTAAAGGGTGTTTGCAATGGAGATAACATTTCCACCAAACCGCTTTCCCCTTCAAGTTCAGTTATGGTCTGAAGCAAACAATCTAATTGCTGACGATTATACTGTTTTTGTGGGAATTGTTGGTGTTCCTGAATCAAATGACTAATTTCAAACTGCAAATTTTCAAGTAAACGCTGTTGCAGTAAGGATGGGTTACCATGATCAAGAATACGATGGATCTGTTGCAAAAGACTTGTTAAATTCACTTGGTAACGAGAAAATTGTTCTAAAGCCAGAACCATCTTTTGCCCCTCATCAATGACAAGCGTTTTCCCTCTGACAAAATCATGGTCATCCTCCATACGGGTTAAGAGATAGGCATGATTAGTGACAACAACTTTAGCCTCTTTGGCCTTCTGATAGGACTGTTGCCAAAAATCGTAATCCTTAAAGACTATCTGCCTTTAACTTACCATCATGTTTAATCTCATCAAAATAAGCCATGTAGCGTTGCTTCTGTCTTATCTCGTCAAGATCACCAGTCTCCGTCTCTGTCAACCAAACCAAAAGTTGCATCTTATAGCGATTGACCAAACGATTACTATCCTGACGTAGTAAGGTTTGATAAAAGGCACCAACTTAATATAATTCTGCGGTCCCTTAAGGCTGTGAAAATTAATATTGAAGATTTCAGCTAAACTTTTAGCTTCTTGACTCATAATTTGATTTTGAAGAAGCTTGGTCGGAACAGCTACAACGACTTTATCTACATTTGCTTGTGCCAAAATGGGAAGAAGATAGCCATATGTTTTCCCAATTCCTGTCTGAGCTTGAATCATGGAAATGTCAGTATTATCCAGTTCTTTTCTGACCGCCTCAGCAAACTTTTCTTGCTTAGGTCTTGTTTCCAAACCTAGGAGTGCAATATTGGTTTCAAAATCTTGAGATAATTTGCGTTCGTTCTTATAAGTCAAAGGCTTTCGAAGGACAATACCAGACTCCTCAAGCATGATATACTCTTTCGCAAGTTCATGCTTTTGTCCTCTTATGGCATCACGAATGACTAACTCAGACTCAAAAGCAAATTATCAGAAAAGGTCAAGAGTAAATCAATGGTTTGTCTAGGTAAACTAGCTATTTTATCCATTAAATGAAAAAGAAGTTGACCTGTAGCCTTGCATCCTCAATAGCAGTATGGGCTTGAGCTAAGTCAAGATTTAAAACCTTAGATAAATGAGAGAGTTTATAGTGTTCCAGTGTCGGATAAAAGACCTGAGCCAATTCGACAGTATCAACACGAGGAGTCCTTAGTTCGAAGCCCTCCATGAAAAGAGCCTCTGCAAGCAAATTGGCATCAAATTTAACATTATGGGCAACAAAAATACAGTCCTCAATCAGTTCAAAAATGGTTCTAGCAATTTCTGAGAAATCTGGGGCTTGAGCCAACTGCTGATCGGTAATCCCTGTTAAATGAATAATGTGATCATCGAGTTCTTGGTGTGGGTTGACATCACTCGCAAATTCGTCAATCACCTGACCATTTTGCATGATGACAATTCCCACCTGTATAATACTAGCCGTTGACGAAGCGGAGGTTGCTTCCAAGTCAACAATGGCATATTTATTCGTGTTTTTTCACTCATAGTGACCTTATTATAGCATATCCAAAGCCCCAAAAAAAGACAAAGCCATCATTCTGATATTGGAAAAAGCCTGAAATTCGTGCTACACTAGAGCTATGAAAATAAGACGAATTTTAAATCCTGTTGCTCAGGAAAACACCTATATTTTAGAAAACGATACAGCCTGCCTAGTCATTGATCCAGGAAGTGATACTTCTAGTATCTTAACTGAACTTAAAGCAATCGACAAACCAGTTGCTGCTATCCTTTTGACACATACACACTACGACCATATTATGAGTGTTGAGGCAGTCCGTCAGGCATACAATCATCCTCCTGTTTACGTTGCCGAAGCTGAAAAAGACTGGTTGCTGAATCCTATTGATAATTTATCTGGACTTCCACGTCATGACGATATGGAAGACGTTATTGTCAATCCGGCAGAATACTACTTCGATTTCACTCAGGACTATAACATCGAGGATTTCCAGTTTAAAGTTGTTCCAACCCCAGGACACTCTATTGGAGGTGTTTCTTTTATCTTTGATAAAGAGGAAACTGTATTTTCTGGTGATGCCCTCTTTAAAGAAACAATTGGACGCTGGGACCTTCCAACAGGGAACCACGAACAATTACTCACTAGTATTAAAGAGCAACTCTTTACACTTCCTAACCACTACAG
>JBKWCO010000173.1:0-3745 GCA_046975465.1 Streptococcus sp.
TTACCTAATCTAGAAAAGGAAGAATATGACAAAATTAGTATTTATGGGAACGCCCGCCTTTTCAGCGACAGTGCTGGAAGGACTTTTGACCGATGAGCGTTATGATATTGTCGCTGTGGTGACGCAACCAGACCGTGCTGTCGGCCGTAAAAAAGAAATTCGTATGACACCGGTCAAGGAAGTTGCCTTGGCGCATGACTTGCCAATTTATCAACCTGAAAAGTTGTCAGGTTCTGAGGAAATGGCACAGCTTATGGCGCTTGGTGCTGATGGAATTGTTACTGCGGCTTATGGACAATTCTTGCCAAGCAAGTTACTTGATAGCATGGATTTTGCAGTGAATGTCCACGCTTCACTCCTGCCAAAATACCGTGGTGGAGCACCTATCCACTATGCCATTATTAATGGGGATGCAGAAGCAGGTGTGACAATTATGGAAATGGTCAAGGAGATGGACGCTGGTGACATGGTCAGCCAAAAGGCCCTGCCGATTCTTGACGAGGATAATGTCGGTACCATGTTTGAAAAATTGGCCGTTTTGGGTCGTGACCTTTTGCTTGAGACCTTGCCTGCCTATATTGCAGGAGAAGTTAAACCTGTTCCTCAAAATGCTAGTCAGGTAACCTTTTCACCAAACATTAGCCCAGAAGAAGAACGCCTTGATTGGAATAAGGAGGCTCGTGACATCTTCAATCAAATCCGTGGTATGTACCCATGGCCTGTAGCACATACCTTGCTTGATGGCAAACGTTTCAAAATTTATGAGGCGGACTTGGCAGAAGGTCAAGGTCAAGCGGGTCATATTATTGAAAAAACCAAGAAGAGTTTGGTAGTTGCGACTGGTCAAGGAGCCATTTCGCTTAAGACAGTTCAACCTGCAGGAAAACCTCGTATGGCTATTGCTGATTTCCTTAATGGGGTCGGACGCAATCTTGAAGTAGGTGATGCATTTGGCCAAGGATTGGAAAAAAACTGCTCGTGGACAGGCACTTGAAGTCTTAGAAGAAGTCTTTCAGGAAGGGGCTTACTCAAATATTGCCCTCAATGCACGTCTGAGCAATTCATATCTAACAGATAAGGACAAGGCCTTGGTGACGGAAATTGTTTATGGAACTGTTGCCCGTAAGATTACTTTGGAATGGATCTTGGCCCATGTTATTGAGGATCGAGATAAACTTGAAGCTTGGGTCTACGACCTCTTGCTTTTGAGTCTTTACCAGTTGGCTTACTTAGATAAAATTCCAGCCCATGCGGTGGTTAATGATGCCGTTTCTATTGCTAAAAATCGAGGTAATAAAAGGGTGCTGAGAAGCTGGTCAATGCCGTTCTTCGAAATTGTCTAGTCAACCATTGCCAGACCCAAGTAAGATTAAACGTGTCAATAAACGCTATTCTGTTCAATATTCCCTACCTGTATGGTTGGTGAAGAAACTTATTGACCAGTATGGGGAAGCCCGTGCCCTTGCTATTTTTCAAAGTCTTTTGTGAGAAACAAGGCCAGTGTTCGTGTGACAGATGTGTCTCGTATGGAAGAGATTGCGGATGCAACTGGTGCTGAACGTTCAGAACTGTCACCAGTTGGGCTTGTTAAGTCCTCTGGTTACTTTGCTGGGACAGAATATTTTAAAGAGGGCTTGTTAACCATTCAGGATGAGACCAGTCAACTGGTTGCACCAACTTTAGGGATTCAAGGTGAAGAAGAAATCCTTGATGCCTGTGCGGCTCCTGGTGGTAAGACGGTCCATATGGCCTCTTATTTGACGAGTGGACATGTGACGGCGCTTGACCTCTATGATCATAAGCTTGCCCTTATCGAAGAAAATGCACAACGTCTTGGCCTAGCTGATAAGGTTAAGACACAGAAACTAGATGCAAGTAAGGTACATCAAGTCTTTCCGGCTGATAGTTTTGACAAGATTTTAGTGGATGCTCCTTGTTCAGGGATTGGACTCATTCGTCGGAAACCCGACATCAAATATAACAAGGATCTCCAAGACTTTGAGTCCCTTAAGGCTGTACAGTTGGATATCCTATCCAGCGTTTGTCAAACCCTACGAAAAGGTGGTATAATAACATATAGTACTTGCACCATCATAGCAGAAGAAAATCAAGAGGTGATTCAAGCCTTTCTTGAGAGCCATCCTGATTTTGAGCAAGTTGCCTTAGACCATCCATGCCAAAACATAATGGTTAATGGCTGTTTGGCAATCACCCCGAACAGTATTTAACTGATGGTTTTTTCATCGCACAGTTGCGTAAAAAAGCTTAGGGTTACAGAGGAGGAAATGCTGACGCAAGTCAGAAAGAAAACTATGGAAATATCATTATTAACGGACATTGGCCAAAAACGGTCAAACAACCAAGATTTTGTTAATAAATTTGTCAACCAAGCTGGTGTTACCCTTGTCGTTGTTGCAGACGGAATGGGTGGACACCGTGCTGGAAATATTGCCAGTGAGATGTCAGTGACTGACCTTGGTCGTGACTGGATTAACACTGATTTTCGTGAGTTGAGTCAAATTCGTGATTGGATGATTGCTGCCATTGATGCAGAAAATCGTAAAATCTATGAACTTGGCCAAAACGAAGAATATAAGGGAATGGGAACAACTATTGAGGTTCTTGCCTTTGTTGATAACGCTGTGATTTTTGCTCATGTTGGAGATTCACGTATTGCCCTTATCCGTAATGGTGAGTATAAGCAATTAACGAGCGATCACTCCTTGGTCAATGCTCTTATCAAGGCTGGTCAGTTGACAGAAGAAGAAGCAGCAGTTCACCCACAACGTAATATCATTACGCAATCTATTGGGCAAGCTGCTCCGATTGAGGCTGACCTTGGTGTCCAACAATTAGAACCAGGGGACTATATTTTGGCCAATTCAGATGGTTTGACTAACATGATTTCAGTCGAACAGATTGTTCATATTGTCAACAGCCCTGGTTTCGTCGAAGAAAAAACGAGTCGTTTGGTAGCTGCAGCCAATGAGGCAGGTGGTCTTGATAATATCACCGTTGCCCTCGTTAAAGTAGAAAGTGAGGAAGGATAATGATCCAAGTTGGCAAATTGTTTGCTGGACGTTATCGAATCCTTAAATCTATCGGACGTGGTGGTATGGCGGATGTTTATCTGGCTAATGACCTGATCTTGGATAATGAGAAAGTGGCCATTAAGGTGCTTCGTACTAATTATCAAACCGATCAGGTAGCTGTGGCACGTTTCCAGCGTGAAGCACGTGCCATGGCAGAACTCAGTCATCCCAATATTGTTGCGATTCGAGATATTGGCGAAGAAGACGGCCAGCAATTCTTAGCGATGGAATATGTGGATGGTTCGGACTTGAAGAAATATATTCAAGATCATGCACCTCTATCTAACCAAGATGTTGTGCGTATTATGGGAGAGATTCTTTCCGCCATGACTCTTGCCCATCAAAAGGGTATTATCCACCGTGACCTTAAGCCACAAAACGTTCTTTTAACTAAAGACGGTAGGGCCAAAGTTACAGACTTCGGGATTGCGGTTGCCTTTGCAGAGACTAGTTTGACTCAAACCAATTCTATGTTGGGTTCTGTCCACTACCTCTCACCAGAGCAGGCGCGTGGATCTAAAGCAACTATCCAAAGTGATATCTATGCTATGGGTATCATGCTCTTTGAAATGTTGACAGGGCGTATTCCATATGATGGTGATAGTGCAGTTACCATCGCTCTTCAGCATTTCCAAAAACCATTACCATCAATC
>JBKWCO010000174.1:0-3726 GCA_046975465.1 Streptococcus sp.
TTTAAAAGTATCACGAATTATCAAACGCCGTCCAGTTGCTAAAGAAGTAGCTGATAAAGGACGTATAAAAGTAAATGGAGTACTCGCTAAGTCATCTACAGATTTAAAAATTGGTGACCAAGTGGAAGTTCGTTTTGGAAATAAACTTTTAACTGTCCGTGTTTTAGAAATGAAAGACAGTACTAAAAAAGAAGATGCGGCAAAAATGTACGAGATTATAAGTGAAACAAGGATTGAAGCAGATGAGCAAGAAGCCTAATATTGTACAGCTTACGAACGATTACATTGATAATGCCAATCAAGAGCAACGATTAGAGCGTGCCGAACACGAACAAAGGAATCGCTTTATGGGGTGGATTCTTTTTGTGGTTGTTTTACTCTTTATCTTGCCAACCTATAATCTGGTTGAGACCTATATGAATATCAAACAGCAAGAGAAGGAAGTCTTGTCGCTTCAGAAAGACTATGATAAATTGTCGGATCAGACAAAGGAACGAAAGGATTTGGCTAAGAAACTTAAGGATGATGCTTTCGCCGAGAAATATGCGCGTGCTAAGTACTATTATTCACGTGAAGGAGAGTCAATCTATCCTGTACCAAGCTTATTACCCTAATGAAAGATTTACTAAAAACTGTAGAAACTTTTTTAACCTATTCAGAAGCCAAGTTAGAGGAACTATCAGAAAAAAATCAGCAACTTAAAATGGAATTACCGAGGAAAGAGGAGGTGAAGAAGCAAGCATGAAAAAGCTCTTAATAGCTGCAACTGTTGTGCTTGTATCTTCCAGTCCTTTAATCCTACTTCCTATGGAGAAAAAGCTAACTCTGACCTCAAAACAGGTCCAAAAGTTGACTCAAAACACTACAGTTAGTTTGAGTCAGTTTAAACAGATTCCTAAAAATCCAAGAACGGTAACAAGTATCCTAACTTATAAAAACAAGGAATTAACAGATTTTAAGGCCAATATTCAAGCAGATACCAAACTATCAATTTCTGCTATTTTTGGAATGCTAAGGGTGAACCTGTTTTCCAACTTCAGGATGGTGATTATGTAGCCGCTAGTCAGCAATCAATTATTGATGATAGTGTCTATAATCAAAAACCAGTAGACATGACCTTCTGGACTAAAGATGGTTTATCAGTTTACAAAGAACCTTACGTTTTAGGGACTGAAAAAGCAGACTCTAAACTCGCTAGTTTCAAACCGATAAAGGTTAGCCGAGCTGCCCAGACGCATGCTGGAACTTATTATTTGCAGATGGAGAAGGTTGGATCAATGCCTCTGACTTGTCAACGACTGACAATCGCATCGAGGCTGTTCAAAAAGTCCTTAATGAGAAGTATAACAATCAAGAGCGCATCTCAGTTTATGTTAAACAGCTTGATACGGACCGAGTAGCTGCTATCAATGACGAAAAAAGCATGTATGCAGCTAGCGTAGCCAAGCTTGGAGTACTTTATTATGCACAGGAACGTCTGTCTCAAAAAAAATTATCATTATCAGATGAGTATCAATATACCTCTGCTGTAAATGGTTTTCCAGGTGCCTATGATCCAGATGGTTCTGGAAAGATTAGTAAGATGCCTGATGATAAAAACTATAGCTTGGAAAATCTGTTGAAGGCTGTAGCCCAAAACTCAGATAATGTAGCGACAAATATATTAGGTTATTATGTAACCAATCAGTATGACAAGGCCTTCCAAAAATCAGTAGATAAAGCCGCAGCGACTTCGTGGAATATGGATAAAAAGGAGTTGACTGCTAGAGCCGCAGGTACTTTGATGGAGGCTGTTTATAGACAAAATGGAGATATTATCAATTATCTTTCAAGTACGGACTATGATGGCGAACGTATTTCCAAAAACATTGATGTTCCCGTCGCTCATAAAATTGGTGATGCCTACGACTTTAAACATGACGTCGCTATTGTTTATGCAGATTCTCCCTTTATTCTATCGATTTTTACGGATAAAGAGGGCTATGACAAAATCACCTCAATTGCAGATGATGTTTATGGAATTTTAAAATAATGACACAAAAATTGTTGCAAATGATGCAAGCCAAGGGTTATTTTAACCAGCACAAGAAAATTTTAGTAGCAGTATCAGGTGGAGCAGACTCTATGAGTTTGCTGCACTTTTTGTATAACCATCAAAAAGATTTGGATATTCAGTTGGGGATTGCTCACGTTAACCATAAACAACGACAAGAGTCGGAGCATGAAGAAGCGTATTTACGTCATTGGGCAGAGGAACATAAGGTCCCTTTTCACTATAGTGCCTTCTCAGGAAAGTTTTCAGAAAATGCTGCCCGTACCTTTCGCTATGAGTTTTTTAAGCGGGTCATGAAAGATTATGATTACTCTGCTCTTGTAACAGCCCATCATGCAGATGATCAAGCAGAGACGATTTTTATGAGACTGTTGAGAGGAAGTCGTTTAAGACACCTGACAGGAATTTCAGCTATCAGACCATTTGGCACTGGTCAGATTATTCGTCCCTTTTTGCATCTTACGAAAGATCAGCTTCCCGTAACTTTCCATTTTGAAGATAGGAGTAATACGTCACTAGCCTATTTTCGGAATCGCATCAGATTGACCTATCTTCCTACCTTATCTCAGGAAAATCCTAAATTTAAGGAGCACCTTTGTCTTTTAGCCGAGGAGATTGGTCTTATGAAGCAAGCTTTAGGGGAGTTAACAAAGGATATTACTATTACTGATTTATCTGTTTTTCAGCAACAGTCAGATGCTGTCCAGCTCTTTCTTCTTCAGAACTATTTAGATACCTTTCCTGATTTACAGCTTTCTAAAGGCCAATTTAATCAATTGATAAGTTATCTAAGAAAAAATGGTTCAGGGAAGATACCCCTAAAAAATGGTTACGAACTAATAAAAACACAGACTTCTTTCCTAATAAGGAAAGAAGAGGCTATCTCTTTATCCCCTCCTTGTCTCTTAGAATTTGGAAAATCTGTTGAGTTTGAGGATTATACCTTGAGTTTTTCAGAATTCAATGACGTTTCTAACGCAGATACTATTAGTATTTGGTCAGATTCCCCAATAGTGATTCGTCATAGAAAAGAAGGCGATAAGATTGACCTTGGTAGTCACCATAAAAAATTAAGACGACTGTTTATAGACAATAAGATTTTAGAGAAGGATCGTCAAAAAGCCATTATAGGAGAACAAGATGGTCAGATTATTTTTCTTTATGTTGCTGGGCGTCTCTATTTGAAAAAAAGGCCTGAAAATGCTATACTTTATGGCACTGTAGTCATTTATAAGAATTTCTAATCAAATACCATGTTCAAATAACGATGATTGAAGTAAAAGTGGTATAATAACAGAATATTGACTTCGAGAAAGGGAACCCAAATGTTAGAAAAAGACATTAAAAAAGTCCTCTTTTCCCAAGAGGATATCGTAGCTAAAACTAAAGAACTAGGACAACAATTGACAGAGGATTATGCGGGGAAAAATCCTCTACTAGTCTGTGTTTTGAAAGGTGCTGTTCCATTTATGGCAGAACTTATCAAACATATCGATACCCATATTGAGATGGACTTTATGGTCGTTTCAAGTTATGGTGGTGGAACTGTCAGCAGTGGTGAAGTAAAGATTCTTAAAGATGTTGACACTAATGTTGAAGGACGAGACATCATCTTTATTGAAGATATCATTGACACAGGTCGTACGCTCCTTTATCTTCGAGATATGTTCAAG
>JBKWCO010000175.1:0-3718 GCA_046975465.1 Streptococcus sp.
TAGATAGGCTTAGCAATCCAATAATATCTAGTTTCCTCTCTAACCGCATTTTAGAAATGCGAGCTGCTCATATTGATATTGCTATAAACATCAGTCCTCAGTTTGGTGAGATTCCTTTATCTGACCTCGATTTATATCAACTGCTCCAAGCTTCGGATAAAGCGATATTTAAACTACTTCGTCCTGACATCAAGGTCAACAGTAGTTACCTCCAACTAGATCACTCGCAACTCCTTGTCGTTGAATTACCAGTTTTGGCTGATAAGGTTAGCAAAGATAAAGAACTGAATGATATAGTAAAGAGTTTGCCAAATGTTGACTATCGTATCGGCCATGCAGGTTATCTGACCAAATTATTGAAACTTTGAACCTGGTTATTAAACGATAAGAAAAAGAGCCAATGGCTTTTTTGCAACCTCATATCTTCTTACTAAAATATCTTGAAATGAGAGGATAAGAACCAGATAATCCTCGTGCTAAACAAGGACACCCAGTTACAAACCTGAGTGACGTTTTCTGCTAATATTCTACGATGGATAGGTGGGCTTAGGCCGCACCGTCACCGCCTCCTCCCCCCAGAGAAGCCACCGCCACTAAAGCCTCCACTACCACTACTTGAGTTAATAGAGAAGTTACTTACGGTATCGAAGCAGAAACATAGTTTTGCAATACAGTTGAATTGTATAGCATTGCAAAAGATACAGGTGAATAAGTAAAAGCGTCTAAAGATGGATTGCTAAGGTGAATGTTGAACGTTTGGAACATCACCCTTTCGGCCTCCATAAAGTGTCGCATAAACTAGAATACGATTCCATAAAATGTTGTAATTCCGCTTGATTAAACTGCCCAATACTCTTAATCATGTTGTTAAAACTATGCCATTGATAATAAATATCTGAGTTTTCTGGAACAAGGCATCCGTTTGCCCGCCCATTGATTTGAAGACGATAAATAAAATGTATGGTAATAACTGGGAAGAAAATGAGTAAATATAAGAAGGATAAATTAGAGGAGAAACCAATTGAGAGAAGGAAGAAACCAATAGCAATGAGTACATAAAGAGATATAAACATTATGTTTGCTACTGAAGATAAATGAGTTTCTGAAGGAGTCAGCTGCCTATATAGGCTTGGTAATCCGAGCTTCTTTTCTTGATTTTCGACACCTTGGGTAACCCTTGTAGCATCTTCCAAAAATAGACTTCTAATATTTCTACCAATTGAACGAAGCTTATCTCTTTCTGTCCTATTTTTAGCTTTTTTATACTGACTTTCAATTTCATCTTTGTTGATATAGTATCGTGAGAACATATCTTTCTCTTTGACTTGACTTTGACCATCAAAGAGCATGTTAATAAAGCTACTTCAAAATCGGCTAAACCATCACTTTTAACAAATTCAAGGATTGGCTCTCCCTTGATTGACTAAAGGATAAATTTCCTCTATCTATAAGATCCAGTATCGTTGCTTGGACCATATGGTTAAAGGATATTGGGTAAGTCACACTATTCAGACCACTAATGTCAAATCGTTGGTTGTAGACGTTCTGAGCAAGAACTAGAGGAGCTAGATTTTGAGGTATGTCATAGAGTCTACTATCTTTGGAAAACGTGGTGGCTAGTGCTTCTCAAGACTGAACTATAAAACACGATAGCTAAAACAAATAGGACGAGGAGAAGTCCTGGGAAAAGACCATAGAAAATGACGTGATAAATCTTTCTATTTCTCACAATATCATTTTCCTGTTTTAGGAATTTATCTTTAGCTGAACTATTGATGATACTAGCGGAATTTTAGATTTTAGACTTGGTGTCATAGGCCAATAAGCATGAAGTTCGAGTTTCCCCTTTGCAGGAAAATGATCAAACTGAATATTATAGCCTTCATCCGTCCTTTGAACCTGAGGATTTTTTGAAAGAATCCTGCATGAGCATAAAGCTCACCTTTATTGGAATCTAAACCATCAACAGTAAAATCAACATGACCAATCGACTTATCCCAATCGGAAATCGGAAACCAATTGAGAACAGCAACATCAGAATAAAGATTTAAAATACGATTAATTTGCCAAGTAACCTTAATAACAACTTTATCACCACTATGCCCCTGGTTGTAAACTTTCAGCTTAGTTCCATCTGATAATTCTGATGCTTCAACCTTAACATAGGGTTTGGTTTGGCCATTTACTGTCGCTGTGACCGTTGGATTACCACTAATGTAAAAACCATCTGGAACTGGCTTTGCACTACCTAATGTGACATACTGCCCATGGTAATCACTCTCAAAATCATAAGTAATTTCCTGCGTAAATGTAGCACTACTATTATCCGAAATACTTAGATGCCCTTTGTATGAGGGGATACGATAACTAACGTCATCAGCTTTAACAGAAATTACGGGGACTATAAAAGCTATTAAACAACCAAGCCAAATCAAAAATTTTTCATAATCTCTCCTTACTGTTAGCCCTAAAACCAAAAGAAATGGCAATAGACAAAACCATAACAATTTCATTCGGTTTCTCAAATAAGTAGGGGCGAAAACTCAGGCTTGATAAACAATCTCACCGTCACAGATAGTGTATTTGACACTTCCGTAAGCTCTTCACCGACAAATGGTGAGTTGGCCGCTTTAGACTTAAAGTCTGCTGTGACCTGACGTTTTTCTTTATCTGCAAAAATCACAAGGTCAGCTGGTCCATTTTCAGCCAAATAACCAGCATCGAAGCCATAAAGCTCAGATGGATTGCTGGTCATCACTTTCAATAACTCAATTAAACTCAAATGGCCTGCATCGACCAAGTAGGTCAATCCAAGAGATAGAGATGTTTCAAGACCAGTCATTCCTGATGGTGCTTTAGTCACATCATCGACATTCTTTTCATCGGCATGGTGTGGCGCGTGGTCTGTGGCAATAACTGAGATAACTCCAGATTTCAACCCTTCGATAACGGCCTGACGGTCAGATTCCAAACGAAGTGGTGGGTTCATCTTGGCATTAGCACCTTTTGAGAGCAAGAGGTCTTCAGTCTTAGAGAAATGCTGCGGTGCCACTTCGGCAGTAACTTGCGCTCCAAGTTTTTGGGCAAATTCAACCACTTTTACAGATTCAGCTTTTGACAAGTGTTGAATATGAACATGTGCTTGTGTATCATAAGCAATCATGACATCACGCGCAATCATACTGTACTCAGCTACACCAGTTGCCCCACAAATATGGGATTCTTTTTTAGCAATATTTTCATTGAAACCGAGAATACCATTTAGATCAGGATCCTCCTCGTGAAGGCTGATAAAGGTATTATTTTCTTTAGCAAGTTCCATGGCTTTTTTGACAATACCAGCATTGGTCAATGGAATACCATCATCTGAGAATCCGACAGCACCAACCTCAAGCAAGCCCTTGAAATCAGTGATGTTTTCACCATCAAAGTTCTTTGTAATAGTCGCAACAGACTTAACATGGATATTTTCCTTAGCTGCTGAAGTCAAGACCTCCTCCAAGGTTTCCTTGTCTGAAATCGTTGGATTAGTGTTAGCCATCATAACAACTGTTGTAAAACCACCTGCAGCCGCTGCTAAGGCACCAGTATGAATGTCTTCTTTGTGGGTTTGACCTGGCTCACGGAAATGAACATGGATATCTACCAAACCAGGAGCAACCACAAGACCAGTCGCATCGATGACTTGAGCATCTCCAGCTTCGATGTTTTCCGCAAT
>JBKWCO010000176.1:0-3664 GCA_046975465.1 Streptococcus sp.
TTCAACAACTCCAAAACGTTCTGGGTCCTTAACTTGATAACCAAAGACTGTAGCTCCTTTTTCCTTAGCTTCGGCACGTTGAAGCATAGCAGAAAGACCATTGCCATGGAAAATATTGTCCCCAAGAACAAGGGCAACACTATCATCACCAATGAAGTCTTCACCAATGATAAAGGCTTGAGCCAATCCATCTGGACTTGGTTGTACTGCGTAAGAAAGGGAAATACCGAACTCAGAACCATCACCAAGGAGCTCTTCAAAACGTGGAAGGTCCTGTGGCGTTGAGATGATGAGGATTTCCTTAATACCAGCCAACATAAGCGTTGAAAGTGGATAGTAAATCATTGGTTTATCGTAAATCGGCATCAGTTGTTTTGATGCAGCACGTGTCAATGGATACAAACGTGTCCCTGAACCGCCTGCAAGAATAATACCTTTCATAAGAAGGCTCCTTTTTTCTCTAATATATTACCTTTATTTTAGCATTTTTCAGCCCCCTTGTCACGACAAAGCCAGAGCTATTAGCTTTCATTAAGAAAATCAAAGCTGTCCATTTTCTTAATAAAAAGAATCAGCCAACGTTTCTCTATAGTAAGAGAAAGCTAACTGATTCTGAATATTTGGGAAGGATAACTAGTCTTAATCCTGTTTCTTTATGTAATTAGCGACTGGATAATCTGTACTGTCCAAGTTACCAGGTCGATTCATGGCCAAATCAACCAGATTTTTTCCAATCAGTGGCCCTGTCGTGAGCCCTGAAGATCCCAAACCAGAAGCAACAAAGACACTCTCAAGCTCTGGAACTTCTCCAAAGAAAGGAGAGAAATCACTCGTGTAGGCTCTAGTTCCCACACGTTCTGAGAAGGACTTAGCCGTACTTAAATCAGGGAAATAGGTCTTAGCCTCTTCCTCCAGACTTGCAAGTACAGTCTCATCAACTGTCAAATCAAAGCCTTGGTCATTTTCGTGGCTGGCTCCTACCGAAATCTTTCCACCAGCAAAGGGGATGACATCTAGTTCGCCCTCTGGCATCAAAACAGGCAACTTACCAGTATCTAACCCCTCAAAGAAATAGTCACGTAATTGACCTTTTTGGGGGCGAACATCTACTTCAAAACCAAGGGGTTCAAGCGTTTGACCTAGCCAGGCACCACAAGAGAGAATGACCTTGTCAAAAGTTTGAGCATTAATCTCGTAAGTGCCATTGTCAAGAGGAGAGAGTGTAACTGGTCCCTCCACCTTTTCAAAACCAGAGGCCTCAATCAAGGTAGCTGTCAACTCTGCCCCCTCCCCTCTGGCTCCTAGAAGCATAGAGATAACGGTTAAAGCCAGTGAATTCAGGAAGGGTACTCGCATTTTTAATAGAGAGTTCACCAATAATGGGTGATTCTTCGAGTCTGGTCTCAGCATGCTCATACAAACCATCCAATTTACTATCGTCTTTCTTAAGAAGGGCCACACCAGACTGATCATAGAAACTCTTGTCATAACCATCATTTCCAAGATCTGAAACTAACTCTTGGTAAAAATCAGCTCCCAGTCTAGCCATGCGATACCAGGCCTTATTACGACGCTTGGAAAACCAGGGACTAATAATTCCTGCTGCTGCCTTGTTGCCTGTCCAAGACCATGGTCAAAAACAGTAACTTCTACTTCTTTTTCCTTTGACAAGTAATAGGCAGCCGTTGAACCGACGATGCCTGCGCCAACAATTGCAATTTCATTTTTTACTCCATCTATTTGAAAAGAGCTGAGTCCTATACACATAGGCACAGCTCTTTGTATTTTTTTATCCCAAGGCCACATCCATAACCATCATGACGACAAAGCCAACCATAAGGCCCAAGGTTGCTACATCAGTATTACCATTAGTCTGTGATTCAGGAATCAATTCTTCCGTTACTACAAAGATCATGGCACCAGCCGCAAAAGCCAAAGCGTAAGGATGATTGCCATCATCCACATGACAAGAGCGGCACCCATAACTGCACCTATAGGCTCAACGATAGCTGACATAGACCCCCAATAAAAGGCCTTAAGTCAAGATTTTCCATCTGCTCGAATTGGGATAGAGAGGGCTGCACCTTCAGGGACATTCTGCAAACCAATACCGATAGCTAGGCCAAGGGCTCCCATAAGACCAGCAAGTGTCATATTCCCACCAGCTAGGGCACCAAAGGTAACACCAACCGCCAATCCCTCTGGAAAATTATGAATCGTGATAGCCAAAAAGAGCAAGGCTGTTTTAGACAACTTTTTCTTACGAGGTTGAATCCCTTCTGCTTTTGAGATGTCATTTCCTAAATGCAAATGAGGAACGACGGCATCAATTAAACGGAGGGCAACACCACCAAGCAAGAAGCCAGCTGCCGCAGGGAACCAGGACCATTTCCCATAGCCATTTTGAGTCGCATAAGTTAAAGAGGGATCCAAAAGTGACCAAAAAGAGGCCGCAATCATGACACCAGCCGCAAAGCCCATCATGATATCTAATAATTTACGACTAATATTCTTGAAGAAGAAAACAATGGCCGAGCCGACAATGGTACAACCCCAAGTGAAAAGACCAGCAAGTAAGGCCAACAAGACCACATGTTGATGTAAAAGCCAAGTCACAGATAGATCCTCCTAGAGATGGTCAAAGGATTAGTTGAGGACTGACTCTCAAGTATGGTCACATTCCAATCATGCTCACGTTTCCAAGCCTCAAGTTTTTCAGCAATCTTTGAGATAAAGAGGGCTTCAACATGGTGCCCAGGGTCAATAGCCAAGAGACCATTAGTAATCATTTCTTGCCCTGTATGGTAGTAAACATCACCAGTGATAAAGACTTGTGCACCCTTTTTCAAAGCATCCTTGGAAAATCCTTGACCACTACCCCCACAAATAGCCACACGGCTAACAAGAGGATTATCATGGTCATAACGAACCAAGCGAACACTGTCCAAGCCAAAAACTGCTTTTACTTTGAGAGCAAGTTCTTCAATGGTCTGTGGCGCGATATCACCCACTCGACCGATTCCATGATTTTCAGAAGTCTGCGTTAAATATGTGGTGTCTTTAATGTCAAGTAAGTCACAGAACCAATCATTAAGGCCATCATTAACAACATCAATATTAGTATGACTCACATAGACCGCAATATCATGCTTAACCAGGTCAAGCAAAATATCTCGGTCAGGCGAAGACACCAAATCCTTAACTGGACGAAAAATTGGAGCATGTTTAGCAATAATGAGGTCCACATTTTTTTCAATGGCTTCGGCTACCGTATTCTCACGAACATCCAAGGTAACCATGACCTTCTGAATCTCTTTGTCCAGACTACCAATCTGCAAGCCAACCACATCACCTTCCATAGAAAGCTCCTGTGGACAAAATTCTTCATAAGTCTTAATAAGTTCACTAGCTAACATGATTCAAAACCCCCTTAATGGTTTGAATTTTATCTTCAATAGCTGTACGATCAGCCTGATTGGCCAGTGGAATGGATCCTAAAGCAATCTCTAATTTATTGATTTCACGTTGCCATTTGAGCTGGAAAACCTGAGATTGGTCTTTCATGAGATGAGGACCAAAACGCACTTCCTTGTCCGAAAGGCTCATGTGGCCAGCTTCTGCCACCATGATTTCGTAGTATTTGCCATTTTCAGTCATGATAGAC
>JBKWCO010000177.1:0-3637 GCA_046975465.1 Streptococcus sp.
ACCATTGATGGTTTGCGCACCACGAAGAACATCACCTTCGTTATTTGCATAGTATGTAGCATCACCAACTTGGAAGAAGCGATTCTTAACTTGAACACCTTTTTCATTGAAGTAAAGGTTTTGTTTACCTACCTTAGTAAACCCAGTAGCAACATAGCCTTTATCATTGGCGTAGTACCAATTACCATCTTGTTCAAAGAAGCCTGAGTACTTACGTTCGCCTGAATCACCACAGAAGAACATTAAATGGCCGTCTTTTGTAGGAACGAAGACACCTTTAGCTTGGTAACCATTATCATAGAAGTATTTTTCCTTACCTTCTACTTCAGTCAAACCAGTAGCCATGATACCACCCTTGAAGAAGTATTGATAGAATTTTCTTCCTTACCACTATCATCTTTAACGGTAACTTCTTTCCAACCAGTTTGAGTCGTCAATTTACCTGACTTATCATAAACCAATGATTGACCTTTGGCATTTTTAATAACACCATCAGTAAACATAACACCATTTGGCAAGAAGAAATAGTTTGAACCGTCGATAGCTTGTTCACCAGTTACAAGGTAACCCTTATCGTTAAAGTAGTACTGTTTGCCATTATATGTCACAAATTGACTCTTAGCTTGAGTACCAGATGTTGTGTAATAAGTTACCCCTGTACCATCATAAGCAAATCCAGTTTTAGCTTTTGTATCACCAGTCAAGGCTGCTGGAAGGAAGGTACCTTTATCGTTAACGGTGAAGTACAATTTACCATCGCTGAGAACATAGTCAGAACCACGTTTTTGGATGTTTGTACCGTTAAAGTATTTAGCTTCCCACTGTTTAATCTTCACAGATGGATCAATTGTCTTACCAGACGCTTCCATAACTTCTTTGAAGATTTCTGGATAAAGTTTTTGAAGTTTGTCGAGGAAGGCACCACCATACTGTGCTTGGAAATCATTTCCTGATGACTTGGTATTTGTCACATAGAGTTTATTAACCAAGCTAGTATCATCAAGCACCTTACCATGCGTATCTGTACGAGTAGCTGTCACTACTTCTTTACCTGGAAGGGTGTACAATTGGTCTGGAACCCAGTCAGCAATGACTTGAATACCTTGTTTGTGAAGAGCCTTGAGGGCATCACGAAGGTCTTCTTTTGAACCGTATTTATTGTTTTTGCTCATGGCAAAGTCATAACGGTCTGTGAAGGCATAACCATTTTCAATAATAGAATCAAGGAAAGTGCCATCCTTAGATGAGACATATTGAGGTGCAATCTCAAATGACGTAATACCCCATGACTTGAAGAGGTCTGCGTTAGCTGCAATCAATTTGTTAGTGTATTGACTATCCTCTTTGACAAAGTCTTGGAAGTTTGAGAAGCCTTCGTAAATCACTTGTGCTTCAAGTGCTGCAGAAGAGCTATAAACCTTATCCCCTTCTTTATAGGCTTTTGTTGATGGTTTAGCAAGAACGTTTTGATCTTCAGTCGCACCTACTGGTACCCAAACTGAAAGGTAACCACTCATATCAACAGTCTTAAAGCCTTTGATTTCATCAGCTGTGAAGACAAGATTTCCTTGTGCATCTGTGTATTTAACAATCTTAGTATCTGAATCATTCAATGATGACACAATACCTTTTTCCGTACCAAGCAAGAGTGGACGATAAGCTTGATTCTTGTGGGCTGCACCCATATTTACAGTAATAGTTTCACCATCTGCTAATTTCAAATCCGGGTTATTAGCAATAAGGGTCACCATTCCAGAATTACGGCCGTATTTTCCACCTTCAGTATCTGTCTTAGACATCAAGTCTTGACCATAACGGACTGAAACAAGAACTTCCTTGTTATCCTTAGCAGAGGATATCCCAGAACCGGCAAGATTGTGGACATAAGATGTTTGACCACCGGCAACATATTTTGAACGTGCTTTAAGAAGGGTAGTGATTTGGTCAAAGTATGGTGACTTCTTAGCCATGTACTGACCGTTATCAGTATACAAGTCTCCATAATAAACACGTGTTGCCGCACCCATTGTTTGAAGCATCAAAGCATAGGCAGCTGGAATATTTGAATGAGTATATTCTTTATCAACTTTCAACATATCAGCATTATAAATGTCAAAAGCTTGTTTCAATTGATCTAAGGTAAAAGTGAAACCATCCGTTGTTGGATCAATTTTTTTACTGATAATATCAGCGATAACCGTTTGGACTTCTGAGTCGTGTGCACGAACAAAGAGGTAGGTTGCAAAACCAAGTTGATCATATGAAGTGACTTCTGCACGGTTTGAGAGACCGAAATAACCACCGTTAATAAGGTCTTTCATTGAAGCATTACGTGCACCAGTACCCTTATTAGTTACTGGACGAGTCAATCCATGAACAATAGACAAACGAAGACCATTGTCCATAGAAAGGGCTGCTGTGTTGTGCTCATTCACATAATATGGGTCATTGTGTGACCATGCTTCAAGAATAGAGATATTCGCAAGGGCACGAGCTTCCGACTCATTAACCTTGTATGCAGCCTTCATGTATGAAGACACTAATTGAAGCATGTCAACGCTAACATTATCCACAGCATCAACACGGATACCATCAAAGTGAGCATCCTTGTCCTTATCACCAAAGACGATTTGTCCCCAGTTCATAAAGTAATACAATTGGTTAAGCATCTCTGCTTGAACAACTGGGTTTGAGTTATCAATATCGCTTGAAAGCAAGAACTCATAACCAGCATCACTACCGCTCTTAATCTTGTCATTCGCCAAACGACTTGTAGCTGTTTGGTCAAGCTTACGGTAGGCTGAGTTAGCCCACTTCGTTAAATCACTATTAACAAAGAGGAGAGCCCCTTTTTGGAAGTGTTCTTTACCTGGAGATTCGGAGTTAATGTCCCATTTATCTTGGTCTTTAACAAAGGCCTCGATTGACTGACGCAACCAGTCTGTTGACTTATTAGCAGCAATCTTAACCTCAATCTTACGTTGAATGATTTGAGCAGCGGCATTCAAGCTAGCTTGAGAATTTTCAATCGTAAAGACATCTTTTGTTTCTTCACCGTTGCTAAGAGCCTTAGTCATGTAATTCAAGTAAGCTACTTGAGTATCCTTATCAGGCCACCAAGACATCAAAAGTGGGCGAAAATCTTTTTCAGTTGACGCTTTCCAAGTTGTACCAGCTTCAAGGATTTCTTTTGGACGGTACCAACTGTCTGCTGTCAAATAACCATCAACAAGTTCAAAGCTTGCTTTTGTTGAATCGTAAGCAGCATTGTTTTTAGTAAAATCAGTGACAAGATTTGTTGTTTCTTGTGTGAATGAATAAGTTGATGTGCTTGAAAGGACACCATTCTCATCAAAATAAAGGACCTGACCATTTACAGTAATGGCAAAGTTTTTCTTGTGTGATCCATCTTCTAAAAGATAGTAATATTTACCATCTTTTTCTTTTTTAATATTATCGAGTGAGACTGCAGCCTTAATTTCGGCTTCAGAAAGCTCTTTAGACTTCTCAGTCGTTGGAGCAGCTACTCCAGCATTTGCAGCGACTTCTGATGTTGTAGCTGTTTCTGGTTTAGTAGCAACTTCTGGCTTAGCAGTCGTTTCAGGTTTGGCTTCAACCTCTACTGCTACAGCTCTAT
>JBKWCO010000178.1:0-3628 GCA_046975465.1 Streptococcus sp.
GCCAAGAGCTTGATGAGTCAAACCGAAGTGATTTTCATCCCAACTGATAATACTATTGTTAGTGCTATTAATACCTTGGTAGATCTTTCTAAAGAGACTAAGGTTCCAGTTGTTGGTAGTGACGCTGGTAGTGTAGAAAAAGGTGTCCTATTCACTTATGGAACCAACTATGAAGCGCTTGGCCGTCAAACAGGTAAGTTGGCAGGCCGTGTTCTCCGAGGTGAGAAGGTCAAGGATGTCGATGCAGAGTATCCTAAAACACTTAATGTTGTGGTAAACCATGACATGGCTAAAGAACTTGGCATTGATGTTTCTAGCATTAGTGACGAGGAATCTAAAGCATCAACGCAAGATGACAAACCAATTGCTAAAAAAGATAAGGGTGTTATTAAGCTTAAGGTCAATAAGTCTTCTAAAAAAGGATTTTCAAATGTGGTGCTAACAGCCATCTCTCAGGGACTTCTCTGGGCTATTATGGCTATTGGGGTCTTCATTACCTTCCGTATTTTGGACCTTGCTGATTTGACAGCTGAGGGGGCCTTCCCACTTGGTGCTGCTACGACAACTATCATGATTATCCGTGGAATCACCCCAATCTTTGCGACTCTAGGTGGTTTTGTTGCTGGTATGCTTGCTGGAGCGGTGTCTGGCTTTATGCATACGAAAATGAAGATACCAGCACTCTTAACAGGGATTATTACCTTAACAGGGCTCTATTCAGTTAACCTTTTGGTTCTTGGAAGTGCCAATGTCTCTCTTTCAGGACATAACACGCTTGTGACTATGGTGATGGATCTTGGTCTATCTAAGCTGAATGGTGTGATTCTATTAGGACTGATTTTTGTTAGTCTGGTAGTACTTATGTTGGTTGTTCTCCTTAATACACAGGTTGGACTTGCTCTTCGTGCAACAGGTGATAACCTTGCCATGGGTGAAGCTAATGGTATCAAGGTTGATCGTATGAAGATTCTTGGCTACATGATTTCCAATGGTTTGATTGCCCTATCAGGTGCCCTCCTAGCTCAAAACAATGGCTATGCGGATATGAATATGGGTACTGGTACAATCGTAAATGGCTTGGCTGCAATCATCTTGGCTGAGGTTATCGTCAAGTATCTACCACTTGGCAAACGCCTCTGGTCAATTGTCGTAGGAGCTGTTCTCTACCGTTTGGTCTTGGTTATTATCCTTGCCATGAACGTTGATGCTCAAATGTTGAAATTGGCTTCAGCCATCTTGCTTGCTATCATCCTTTATGTGCCAGAAGTACGACAAAAATTGAAAATCAGACCTAACAAATCCTTGACTCCAGGAGGTGACAAGTAATGGCTTTGCTTAGTTTACAAAAGATTCATAAAACATTTGAACAAGGGACAGTCAATGAAAACCACGTCCTACGTGGTTTGGATCTTGACATCGAACAAGGAGATTTTATCTCTGTTATCGGAGGAAATGGTGCTGGTAAATCAACCTTGATGAATTCCATCGCTGGTGTCCTCAGCATTGATGAGGGGGATATCTTGTTAGAGGGGCAATCTATTAAGAAAGCATCTGTAGATGAGCGCTCTAAAGACATTAGTCGTGTTTTCCAAGATCCTCGAATGGGGACAGCGACAAACCTTTCTATCGAAGAAAATATGGCGATTGCTTATCGTCGTGGTAAGAAACGTAGCTTCTTTAAAAAGTCTATCACTGAAAGCGAACGTCAAGTCTTCAAGGAAGCCTTGGTAGATCTTGGTCTTGGTCTTGAGAATCGTATGAAGACTGATGCTAATTTCTTGTCAGGTGGACAACGTCAGGCCTTGACACTTGCTATGGCAACCTTAGTGCGTCCAAAAATCTTGCTTTTGGATGAACACACAGCAGCACTAGATCCTAAGACAAGTGATATGGTCATGAATTTGACACGTAAGATTGTTGAAGAACAAGAATTGACAACCCTTATGATTACCCATAATATGGAACATGCTATCGAATATGGGAACCGTCTAGTCATGCTCTATCATGGTAAAATCGTCGTCGATGTGCGAGGTGAGGAAAAGAAAAACCTCACAGTTGCAGAACTTATGGACCTCTTCCACAAAAATAGTGGACAAGTCCTCAATGACGATGCCTTGGTACTCGGTTAATAAACAAAAAAGGAAACTGTCCAAAGTTCAGATTTTGGGTAGTTTTTTCTTGACTATTTTTGACCAAGTGCTAAAATAAATATATGGATTAGCACTCGTGGTTTATGAGTGCTAAAAATAACGTTTCACACGTTACTAATAACAAATAACATTTGGAGGTAATTGGTATGGCATTGAAACCATTGGGCGATCGTATCGTTGTCCGTTTTGAAGAAACAGAAGAAAAAACAGCTAGTGGCTTTGTATTGGCAGGAGCCAGTCATGAAGCTACAAAAACTGCTGAGGTTTTGGCAGTAGGCGAAGGAATCCGTACTCTTACTGGTGAATTGATTGCACCTAGTGTTGCAGCAGGCGATAAAGTTCTTGTTGAAAATGGTGCAGGTATCAATGTTAAAGACGGAGATGATTCCGTTTCAATTATCCATGAAGCAGATATTTTAGCAGTCCTAGCTTAAATTCTTGCTAATCAGATATAAATTAAGATAAAGAAGGAGTGAGTAATTATGGCAAAAGATATTAAATTTTCATCAGATGCACGCGCAGCAATGGTCCGTGGTGTTGATACTTTGGCTGATACGGTTAAGGTAACGCTTGGTCCTAAAGGTCGTAACGTGGTTTTGGAAAAAGCTTTTGGCTCACCTCTTATCACTAATGATGGTGTGACAATAGCTAAAGAAATCGAACTCGAAGATCACTTTGAAAATATGGGTGCCAAACTGGTCAGCGAAGTGGCTTCAAAAACTAACGATATTGCCGGTGACGGAACAACTACAGCCACTGTTTTGACACAGGCTATCGTCCGTGAAGGTCTCAAAAATGTAACGGCTGGTGCTAATCCAATCGGTATCCGTCGTGGGATTGAAGTAGCTGTAGCTACAGCTGTGGAAGAGCTTAAAGCTATTGCTCAACCAGTTGCCAATAAGGAAGCCATTGCCCAAGTTGCAGCTGTTTCATCACGTTCTGAAAAAGTTGGTGAATACATTTCAGAAGCAATGGAACGTGTGGGTAATGACGGTGTTATCACTATTGAAGAGTCTCGTGGTATGGAGACAGAACTCGAAGTGGTTGAAGGTATGCAGTTTGACCGTGGTTATCTTTCTCAGTACATGGTTACTGATAATGAAAAAATGGTCGCTGACCTTGAAAATCCATTTATCCTTGTGACTGACAAGAAAATTTCAAATATTCAAGATGTCCTCCCACTCTTGGAAGAAGTGCTTAAGACCAGTCGTCCACTTTTGATTATTGCTGATGACGTGGATGGTGAAGCGCTTCCAACACTTGTTCTTAACAAGATTCGTGGAACTTTCAATGTTGTTGCTGTTAAGGCGCCTGGCTTTGGTGACCGCCGTAAAGCGATGTTAGAAGATATTGCTGTATTGACTGGAGCAACTGTTATTACTGAGGATCTTGGTCTTGAGCTTAAGGATACAACTATGGAATCACTTGGTCAGGCTTCGAAAGTAACTGTGGATAAGGATAGTACAGTTATCGTTGAA
>JBKWCO010000179.1:0-3616 GCA_046975465.1 Streptococcus sp.
AACATAGCCATCGATGATACCAGATGCAAGGGCTTGGCGCATAGCACCGAAGTCTCCCATAGCTGTTTGTTTGCTGACGTCTGGGATTTGGTCAATCAAGTTATAGAGATAAACCCCTTGTTGAGCTGTGATTTTAGCATCCTTGAAGTCTTTGAGGCTCTTAGCGTTGGCATAATCACCATCTGAGCTGACAACCATGACAGGTTCGCTTCGGTAGTAGCTGTCTGAAAAGTCAATTTCTTGACGACGTTCAGCTGTTGGGCTCATACCTGCGATAATCATATCAATCTTGCCGGAAGTGAGGGCAGGAATCAAACCTGTCCAAGCTGTTTTGACTACCAAGGGTTTCTTGCCTTGAGCTTCAGCGATTTTTTTAGCGATTTGCACGTCATAACCGTTGGCATACTGTTTGGTACCTTCGATTGGAACGGCTCCGTTTGAGTTATCGTCCTGCGTCCAGTTGAAAGGTGCATAGGCAGCTTCCATACCGACACGGAGATACTCGTCTGCTTGAGCGCTTGATACCCCACCAAAAACGAGGAGGAGCGCTGCAAAGCAGGCTACAATAATTTTTTTCATTGAAACAATGTCTCCTATAAAAATGTCATACCTTACTATTTTACAGGAAATTAGGATTAATGACAATAAGTTGGGATTAGAAAAACAATCTCTATACCAAGATTGTCTTCAAATACAAGTTGTAATTTGATATAATAGGAAGGACAATTTAGAGCCTTACTCATTATTAGTGTGATAAGACTAACATTTTTAAACGGAGTGAATTATGCAAACGGCACAGTATATTATTGAATTACTAAAAGCAGTCTTTCTTGGGATTGTCGAAGGTATCACTGAGTGGCTACCGATTTCATCTACAGGTCACTTGATTTTGGTGAATGAATTCTTGAACTTGAGACAAAGTAAAGATTTCATCGATATGTTTAATATCGTTATCCAACTTGGTGCTATTCTGGCGGTTATGGTCATTTACTTTAAACGTTTGAATCCCTTCCAACCTGGTAAGACAGCACGTGAAGTGCAATTAACTTGGCAACTTTGGCTCAAGGTGGTCATTGCCTGTATTCCCTCAGCATTCTTTGGTTTACTTTTAGATGACTGGATGGAGGCCCATCTCAGTAATTTCTTTGTAGTAGCTATCATGTTGGTGGTCTACGGGATTGCCTTTATTTGGATTGAGGACCGCAATCGACGTGTAGAGCCTAAGGTAACGGACTTGGCACGTATGTCTTACAAGACCGCTTTCTATATTGGTCTTTTCCAAGTCTTGAGTATTATTCCAGGGACAAGCCGTTCAGGTGCTACTATTCTTGGGGGTATCATCGTTGGTACTAGTCGTAGCGTAGCTGCTGACTTTACCTTCTTCCTTGGTATTCCAACCATGTTTGGTTATAGTGGACTTAAGGCGGTTAAGTATTTCATTGACGGGAATACCTTGACAGGTGGACAAGTGGCTATTCTCTTGGTAGCTAGTGTGACAGCCTTTGTTGTCAGCTTGTTCGTGATTCGCTTCTTGATGAATTACATTAAGAAACATGACTTCACTGTTTTCGGAAAATACCGTATCGTGCTTGGTATTATTGTGCTTCTTTATGGAGCAGTCAAACTTATTTTCGGATAATTACTTTTAAGTAAACTGAAAAGGACTTCAATTGAAGTCCTTTTTAGCTGGTTTAGAGATCATTTGTGGATAAGTTTTCCAAAGATAAGGTAAGCTAGCAACCATAGGACCAATCCGCAAGTCAAAAAGCTAGCTAGGATTTTCAAGAAGTCCACGACATTATGCAAGGGATACCATCCGGACAAACAGAGAATTGGAAGGATGGTAACACACATGATAGAGAAGTGGAGAAGTGATTGCTGTTTGAGCGATAAACGGTTATCGTCGTAAATGGGAGCAGTTGCTAGTATGATGGCAACGATCAGTCCTGTAAGAAAGGTAGATTTGTTCACTTGATAAGGTTGCCGGATAAGTAGAGAAGGAGCGTCAATAAACTCGTTATTCCCCAGCAATGCTAGCTCGTAGCCACCCTTTTTTGTAGGCAGTCATGGTCATCACCTCCACGTATAGGCTCACTTTTATTATACAACTTTCTGGGGAGATGACAGGTATAAATGGGGAAATACAAGGTTTTGTTAGTATTAAGAAGTTTTTAGAAATCCTTTCCAAAATAAGACTCAAACTTGCTCAGAAATTGCTATCTCTTGGCTTTTCTAGTATAATGAAATAACTACTCGTGCGAGGTTTTTTACATATGGAAATGAAACAAATAAGCGAGACAACTCTAAAAATCATGATTACCATGGAAGATCTTGAAGAACATGGTATGGAATTGAAAGATTTCTTGATTCCCCAGGAAAAAACAGAGGAATTTTTCTATACTGTCATGGATGAGTTGGACTTGCCTGATAACTTTAAAAATAGTGGGATGCTGAGCTTCCGTGTCACGCCACGCAAGGATCGTGTGGATGTCTTTGTTACTAAATCAGATCTTAAGGAAGACCTTGATTTCAATGATTTGTCAGATATGGATGACTACTCAGGGCTTTCTCCAGAAGAGTTCCTAAAGGCCCTTGAGGGTAATTTTATGGACAAGGGTGACATCGAAGCACACCATAAGCTTGAAGAGCTTGAAAAGACCTTGGAAGAGGTTGATAAAGCTATGACAGAGCCTACTAAGGAAGTGGCTGAAGAAAATATTCGTGAAGACTATACCCACTATGTCTTGGCCTTCTCTGATTTTGATCAAGTGGTGACTTTTACGCAAGGTTTGAAGGATATACCTGTTGAAGGTTCTGAGCTTTATAAACTTGGGGATGTCTACTACATGACGATCCTTCTTTACTTGGCTGATGAGCCTGATTATTACGCGAACAATATGTATGCGCGTTTTCTTGAATATGCGAATGTAGCAGACCGAACACGTGCCTACCTACAAGAGCATGCAACAATCTTGATGGAAGAGGACGCCTTACCGGTACTACAAGCAACGAAATGGAGCTAAGACATGCCTTGGACCATTAACTATATATTCGTTTTGATTGGGACCTTTTTGATTGCCATTGTGGCGACCCCTTTGGTACGTTCTTTGGCCTTACGTGTCGGAGCTGTTGACAATCCCAATGCAAGACGTATCAATAAAAAGCCCATGCCTAGTGCTGGCGGTCTAGCTATTTTGTTGGCCTTTGTACTAGCGACCTTGGTCTTTATGCCTATGATTATCCATAAGGATATCTGGCATGTTTCCTACGTCAGGTACATTTTGCCGGTTGTTGTGGGAGGATCTGTCGTAGCTCTGACTGGCTTCATTGATGATATCTTGGAATTAAAGCCTCTACCTAAGATGCTTGGTATTGTTATTGGAGCTGTTATCGTTTGGGCTTTTACAGACTTCCGATTTGATAGCTTTAAGATTCCATTTGGTGGTCCCATGATTCATTTTGGGCCGGTCTTGACCTTGATTTTAACGGTGTTATGGATTGTGGCCATCACCAATGCCATTAATCTGATTGATGGTTTGGACGGCTTGGTTGGAGGCGTTTCCATCATTTCCCTTATGACTATGGGGGTGATCTCTTATTTCTTCCTCTATGATAC
>JBKWCO010000180.1:0-3595 GCA_046975465.1 Streptococcus sp.
TACCTACCGTCACCTCAATGGCGAGGTTACAGGAGCCTACACATGGTGGGCCCAACGTAGTAAAACATCTAAAATCAACAATACAGGCTGGAGAATCGACTACTGGTTGACTTCAAATCGTATTGCCGATAAGGTCACAAAATCAGACATGATTGACTCTGGTGATCGCCAAGACCACACACCTATTGTCTTAGAGATTGACTTATAAAATAACTCTAGACCTAAAACACAAAAAGAGTAGAACTGCTACTCTTTTACTATGCCCAATTAAGGAGAAATTATGAAAACCAAACTTAATACCACTCAAAAGCTCGTTCTGTCAGCTATTATGATGGCTCTTTACATCGCTATCCTCTTTGTATCTCAAGCCATTTCCTTTGGTGCAGTTCAGATGCGTCTGGCCACTGCTTTATATGGATTAACCTATATTTTCCCATTTTTGGTTGTTCCCTCAGTCTCGCTAATGCTATTGCTAACTCATTTGGTGGTCTAGGATTGATTGACGTGGTTGGTGGTTTCTGTGCTAGCTTTTTAACAACTGGTAGCATCTACCTCATCCGTAAAGCTAAGTTATCTAGCTGGTTCATCATCCTTCCAATCCTACTCGTTCCTGCCTTAGTGGTACCAATCTGGCTTAGTGCTTTGCTCAAACTTCCTTATTTTGCTCTCGTTATTAATCTCCTCCTAGGACAATTAGTTCCTTCAATCCTGGGTGCTGTTCTTGTCCGAGAGTTGATCAAACGTGGTTACAAAGACTGACAAACAAAAATATCTCTGCACATTGCAGAGATATTTTTTAGTAATGATATGCTTTCTTGTAAGCTTCTCTTGGTGTCAGCTTGTCACCAGAGATAAGCAAACGGTAGTCAACATTAGTAGGATCTTTTTGATACTCATCAACCCAATCTTGATTCATTTCGAGGTAAAGATTATAAGTTCCCAACTCAGTCGAAACAGTACCTACTTTATAAAAATCTTTATAACGCTTTTGGTTATCCGTTTTTTTCAATTTTTCATATCGATAATAGGTTCTAGCAAAGTCAGTGAACTGGTATTCTTTCTTATCTTTTCCAGAGCCAGTTGTGACTTCAATGGTGCCCTTGTTATTTGTTAAATGCAAATCATAATCATAATCATTGTGACTATTCACTTGGAAAACACCTGAAGTAATGTCACTATCATCAGAGAATGTCTGAATGTCAGCGAACTTAGCAGCCTGCCAAGAAGTAGGGACTCCTTCATATTCACCATAACTCTGTAGACCTAGAAGTGACCAATAGTGACCGAGATAGAAGGTATTAGACTTCTCACGATCTGTCACCAGTTCACCTACCATATTAAGATTTTCAGCACCCAGACGGTATGGGTTAGAAAGATAACCAAAGACTGGGAAGAAATAAATGACAACAGTAAAGGTCAAGAGGGTCTTCATATTAATCTTATTGATTGCCCAGAAGAAATAAGCAGCTGAGAACAAGAGAGCGTAAGCAGCACCGTAGCTAAACTTATGAGCGTGAGCAATCAAGAGCAGAATAAAGAAAATAGGTTGGATAGGACGAATCTTGTGGTAGATGATAGAGAAAACATCCTCCTTGTCTTCCTCCGATTTGAAAATCAAAGACAAGACAATGGTCAAGAGAACAAAGAAAGCACCAAAACCGAAACCAACATCATTGGGACGGAAGAAATAAGCCAAAATGGACATATCCATCACCAAAAGCCAAACGGAAGCGAATTTGATTATGTTACTACCAAATTTTTCAGCTGTTTGACTAGGAGCCTTCAGAGGTACCTCAAAAGCCCTTGCAAGAGCTCTCTCTTTGGCCAAACGTTCAGCTTCTATTGCCACCTTCATTTCCCTCGTACGGCGCTCCTTCTGAAAATAATGAGCAATCTTAGTCGGTTCGTCCTGCCGTGACTTAGTGATACTTATAAAAGCAAATATTGCATGGCAAAGATAAGGGCTGTGTTCCCACCATATTCCAAGAAAGAACCATTCCAAATACTAGAGACAACCGCAAAGACAATATAGCCTCCAATCGACACTAAAATAGTGAGAAGCAGGTGAATCCAACGAAAACGGTAGGTGTACTTATCCATTATATCCCGTCCTAAAAACTGTCACGTGGGTAAAGATACCAAATGACGAAAATAAGTTCAATAGCCTGAACGGCTGTTAGAAAACCAACATAATTGAAACCAAAAATAGCCGCAACAACATTGATAAGATAGGAAATAATGGCCAAAACTCGCAGACTGGTGCGCTTAGACAAGAGTCCAATACTCATCAGGGTGATAGTTGAGAAGGCAGAAAAACCAGCGCCCATCTTATTATCAAAGATAAACACATTGACAAAGGCAAAAATCAAGATTCCTAAAAGAGTTAAGACTTGTTTTTGCATTTCTTTTTTCTTTTCTTTCATATTTTCCCTCCTTATGGAAATGATAACGTTTCCGTACTCCTATTTTAACACAGTCGTACTATTTTTGTCAGATTTAAAAAGGCCTTCGGATAACCGAATACCTTTTCATTTGTTATCTATTGCTTCAATCTTGAGGAACACAAAATCCCCATCAAAGCGTTGAATATACTTTTGAAAACCTAATAAACTAAAAGTTTCAATCTCATAACAGACCTGATCAACACCATCACTAGTGCTTTCCTCAAGTAATTTAAGTTTTGGAATATCGGATTCCAAGACATCACGGTAAAGTCCTTTATACTCAAAGGTAATTCGAGCCCACTCGTTACCAGAAAGCATTGAGAAAGCCTGATAACGTACCTGCTCATCTGTAATAAGACGGTCTTTTTGTTCTGGACTGAGCGTGAAAGCCAAATCATTTTCAGATTTATGAATGGTCTGGAAACGATCCACACGGAAATAACGGATTTCAGAGGACTGATAATCACAGGTAAAGTTATCATCCAATTTATAGGAAATACAGTAAAAATAGTGGTTGTCGAAGATAACAGAAATCGGAAAGACCTTATATTCCTCCACTTTTTCTCCTGGCTTACGGTAACTAAATGACAATGGACGTTGGTCCACAATGGCATCGAAAATGGCTGAAATAGCTGGTAAGAGTGACTTATCTTGTTCCTGATAAATCTTAAGCTCTTGATAACTATCTAATTCTAGCTCAGTCAATCGCTTGATACGTCTGCGCTCCTTGTCGTCTACAGCCCTCTCAACAAAGATGTTGATTATCTCTGCTACTTCATCCTTTCGAAGGGCACGGACTCTCTAAAAGAATCTTAGATAGGATAACTGCCTGATTGTATTTAAGGTTACCGTAGCCTTGTTCATACTGAGCATGATAGGAACCGTATTTTCTGGAATACTTAACCTTCATATTTGGACGGAGTTCAGTCAAATTCTCCTTGAGCTCACTCACATCCTCTTTAAGCGTACGCTCACTGATACCAAAGCGAGCTAGGTAGTCCGTTTTTGAAATGTCATTTCCCTTTTCCAATTCGGACATAAAGTACAAGAGACGTTTGGTTTTTGATGCTGTCATTATAAAATCCCCCTTTATAATCAAACCTCTTATTACTAAAAAATTGCTGTCTAGTTATTAATTATCATAGATAGTC
>JBKWCO010000181.1:0-3591 GCA_046975465.1 Streptococcus sp.
CTTCTGGAAAATAGCCAGTAAATCCTCTAGCAAATCTGTCATAGACAGACTTCCCAAGTCAACACCAGAATAACGCCCCAGCATCTGCTCGACATCCTGACTTAGAACCGCACGGTTCAGACCATTATCAAACTGGGTAACTGACAAAATAGCCTTAGTCATCCCGTCAACATCCTGAGCAGTAAAACTATATAAGATGTCATTTAAGGACGCACGCATCCCAACTTCCAACTCACCCATAATCCCAAAGTCAATGAAATAAATCTTACCATCACGTACCAAGAGATTTCCAGGATGAGGATCACCATGAAAATAGCCGTCTTTGAAACCTGCGATAAATGACAACATGAGTTTCTTGCCCACATCTTCCAGATCATAACCAGCTTCAGCCAGTTGGCTATAATGATTAAGCGGGATCCCATTGATGTATCTTCGACTATGATGAGGCGTCGTGAAGGTATCATAGACCTCGGGGACCCCAGACAAGCAACAGCCCTGTTATTGGCCTTAAGCACTTCATGGCTCTGCTTCATTCCTGAAATCTAGCTCCTTAATTAAGTTCACGCAGATTTTCCAAAAACCTTGAACATCGATATGGGGATAAAATGCTTTGGTATATGCCGTGCAAGCTTAATGAGAAGCTGAATATCTTCCTTAACGACCTCATCAATACCAGGCCCCCGGTTTTACAATGCTTCCTGACCAAACAATAATCTAGCTATATGGGTCTGAGCGACAGAACCAGAAGCTAAGGGCTCTTCCGAAAAATCAGAAGATCAGAAAGCTCATTAGGTAATTCGCCTAATGGCCGTCATGACTTATCTTTATTCAAGGGATAACTGAGCTCTGGAGCTTTGATAATTCTTTGATATAGTTTTCTGGCAAAAGGTCAGAGCGCGGATAGGATTTGGTAATTTAACAAAACTAGTCCAATTGCTCAAAGGCTTCGTAGCTTGACAGGTGTTGTCTGTTGGTCTTGAGGAAGATGCTTTCACGATAAGAGGAGACCAACTGATTAGAAAACCTTCAACACATGTCTCAATCGTTTACTAGCCATTTTAGACTCCTTACATTTTATTTACTTTGACTGAGCAAAGCGTCAAGTTTTCTTCAAGACGTTTCACATCATCCTTAGTCGCATACTCAACTGAAGATTTCTTAGCATCAAGTTTCGCTGAAAATTCTTGAGCTTCTTCCTTACTTGACGTTTGCTCTTGTTCCAGTTCTACTTCTTCAACAGTCGGCCCCTTTTCAACCAACCTTTGACAAAGCTATCTGCCTTATCAACTGTCATAGTCAACCCGATTCCAGCTAAGAGAACTTTTTCAAATCATTCATTATCGTTCCTCTCCATCTAAGTAGGAAAAGCAAAAGAGGTGACTCTACTTCTTCAGAAAATATAAGAACCTTTCTCACCTTTTATTCTACACTTTTCAAATGTGGAATAAGATAAACAGTTATTGTGTACGAAATACTTTATTTTTACTCATAGAGACAGAAACCTAGATTTATCAATGTTACTTTAATACTAAAAGAATCTCGAATATTTTGAGATTCTTAGCCATCTATTTGTAAAGGGCTGCACCATTACTTTCGATAACAGACTTATACCAAGCAAACGATTTTTTCTTATAACGAGCCAAGCTACCACTACCATCATCATTGCGATCAACGTAGATAAAGCCATAACGTTTACTGAGTTCAGCCGTTGAAGCTGATACCAAATCAATTGGCCCCCATGTCGTATAGCCCCAAAGTTCTACACCATCTTGAAGGGCTTCGCCAACTTGAATCAAGTGTTTTTGAAGGTAATCAATACGATAATCATCTTCAACTGTTGGACCATCAGGACCATCAACAAGGACATCCTTGGCACCCAAACCATTTTCGACAATAAACAATGGCAATTGATAACGATCATAGAAATCATTCAAAACTAGACGAAGACCGATTGGGTCAATTGCCCAACCCCACTCAGATTTCTCAAGGTAGGGATTTTCAACACCACCCATAATATTTCCTTTACCAATCGTATAGTCTTCTGGATTATGTGCGGTTGCCACAGACATATAATAAGAGAATGAAATGAAATCTACAGGATATTCCAAGATTTCTTCATCTGGAATAAATTGGCATTTCAATACCATTCTTTGAAATAGCGTTTAATATAGTTTGGATATTTCCACGCGCATGGATATCTGAGAAGAGATAGTTTTGATTTTCAAACTCGTGAATGGCCAACGATCAAGGATTAATGTGTCCATAAGCTGGCATGGCAGAACCATACAACCAATCTTAAAGTCAGGGTGATTTCATGACCAATCTTGGTTGCGAAGCCGAAGGACTAACTCATGGTGAACTGCTTGGTAAAGATCCTGTTTAGAGCTCTTCCATCGGAGTTGCAATCCCGCCCGACATGAACGGTGCGTGTAAAACAGAGTTCACTTCATTAAAGGTCAACCAATATTTGATCTTATCTTTATAACGTGTGAAGACTGTACGAACATAATTCTCATAAAAACCAATTAATTTACGATTAGTCCATCCATTGTACTCACGCGCCAAGTTGAGTGGTGTTTCATAGGGGACAAGGTTACAAGCAGTTCGATGCCATACTTGGCCAATTCATCAAAACCTTATCGTAGAAGGCTAGACCTGCCTCATTTGGCTCAGCATCATCACCATTTGGAAAGATACGAGTCCATGCAATTGACATGCGGAGACCTTAAAGCCCATCTCTGCAAAAAGTTATGTCTTCTTTATAACGGTGATAGAAATCTATACCTTCTAGTTTTAGATTATCTGGTGTTGGTTGGTCAGTAATCATAGGATTCAAGGCCCCGGGTTCAAAGGGAACACCGCCTTTTGGCGTTACATCCTGTACGGACAAGCCTTTGCCATCTAGGTTGTAAGCACCCTCAAACTGGTTGGCAGCTGTTGCACCACCCCAAGAAAATCTTTTGGAAATGTATATGTCATCTTTTATCTCCTTGCATTGTTTAATTTACTAATAGTATAACACTTGAAAACGATTACACTTATACTATCTTATTGAAATCTGATACTATAGCACAACAGACCGAAGTCTGTTTGAATTAATCATTACTTTCAAGAGCACTTGCTGTTTGGCTTTTCTCGCCTAACAACATTATCCTTAACAATCTGATATAGGGTTGCGGCTACTGGCACAGAAACCAACATACCCAAGATACACCAAAGGCAGAACCTATGGTGATTGCGAAGATAACCCAAATACCGGAAGTCGGTAGATCCACCGACCACATAAGGATAGATGAGATTTCCTTCAAACTGCTGCAAGATAACCACGTAGGCAACAAACAAAAGTGCCAAGGTCACAGAGTGCGTCATAATCAAGATGGTACCAATTGTCACACCGATATAGGCCCCCACAACTGGTATCATAGCTGAAAAGCCAATCAGGATAGAAATAGTCGCGGCGTATGGAAAATCAAAGATACTCATCCCAATATAACACAAGGTTCCCAAGATACAAGCCTCAATCGACTGATAAACGAAGAAATTGCGGAAGCGATTATTGAGAATAGCGACCACATAGTGGAAAGTCTTACC
>JBKWCO010000182.1:0-3569 GCA_046975465.1 Streptococcus sp.
ACCTTATACAATTAGCTATGCTTTCTTCCAACGGCTCTTTTCTGCTACTGCTGTAAAAAGCACGTCTGTTGAAGAGTTAAGGGCTGTTTCACAAGAGTCTTGGATGACACCTACGATAAAGCCAACACCAACAACTTGCATGGCTAAATCATTTGAGATACCAAAGAGGCTACATGCTACTGGCACTAATAGGAGGGATCCTCCAGCAATACCTGAGGCACCACAGGCAGAAATAGCTGAAACCACACTAAGAATGAGTGCTGTCGCAAAATCGACCTGAATTCCCAAAGTCGTTACTGCAGCAAGCGTTAAGACATTGATTGTCACGGCTGCTCCAGCCATATTAATAGTTGACCCCAAAGGGATAGAAACAGAATAGGTATCAGGATTCAAGCCAAGGTCCTCACACAATTGAAGGTTAACGGGAATATTAGCCGCTGACGAGCGAGTAAAGAAGGCTGTAATCCCAGAGTCTTTCAAACAACGGAAAACTAGTGGGAAAGGATTTTTGCCCATCATCACAAAAGCAATGATTGGATTAACAACCAAGGCAACAAAGGCCATTGTTCCCACTAAAACAAGGATTAGGACACCATAATCCGCCAAAACACCGACACCATTCTCAGAAATAGTATTAAAGACTAGACCAAGGATACCAAATGGGGCCAAGTTAATAATCCAACGAACGATTTGCGAAGTCACTTCCGCCAAGGTATTAAGCAAATCCTTCGTATGATTGCTAGCTGTTCGCATGGCAAAACCAAAGACAACTGCCCATACTAAAACACCAATGTAGTTGGCTTGAGCCAAGGCATTGACAGGGTTATCCACCATCTTAAGCAACAAATCTTTAAAGACCTCCCACCCTGAGGTGCCTCGCTTTAGTCGCTGCCGCTGCTCCCAACTTCAAGAAATTGGAAAATATAGTGAGAAATAACAGCCGTCAAAGCTGCAGCAAAGGTCCCAAAGAGATAAGAACAATAACTGTCTTCATGTTGCTTTGTTGCCCTTCTCGCGTTTGGGAAAGGGCATTGGCAACCAAGGCAAAACCAAGAGGGGTGCAATTGCCTTCAAACCACCAACAAACATATCCCCAAGAGACCAATAACGTAATACTTAGGAACAAGCAAACCAAGCACAGCACCCACTACCACACCAATGGCAATACGCTTAATTAGACTGGTCCTATTCCAAGTTGAAATAAAACGTTTCATAACTCATTAACTCCTTTTTTATGGTTAGCTTAACCATAAGCATTCGATAGCTTCCATACTATGATAAATATCTGAAATCGTCAAGACATGAGAAAAGCCTGTAGCAAACAGGCTCTCAAATCCTATTTATGACTCAATTTACGAGTCAAGAAATCACCCAAGAATTGGATAAGGAAAATCAAAATCAAAATCAAGAAAGTTGCCAAGATAGTGACGGAAGTATTTGAACGGTTATATCCATAATAGATGGCGATGTAACCAAGACCACCGGCACCGATAGCACCGGCCATTGCAGTCTCACCGACTAGGGAAATCAGAGTTACGGTTGATACACGAACCAACTCAGGTAGACCTTCACTAAGGTAAACCTTAATCGTATCCCAAAGTGTTGCACCACTAGCTTGTGCTGCTTCAATAACGCCACGGTCAAGATCTGCAAGCACCACCTGTACTTGACGTGCAAAGAATGGGAAGGTTGCAGCTGACAATGGAACCAAGGCCGCTGTCATACCGAGGTTAGTCCCCACGATAAAGTAAGTGAATCCTTTCAAAATCGCCAAGAGGATAATGAAAGGAATGGCACGGAAGATTGAAGTGATTTTATCCAAGATTTGGAAAACAAATTTATTTTCAATGACTCCACGAGGACCTGTCAATACCAAGAAGAGCCCCATAACAAGACCAAGAAGTCCCCCAATGATGAAGGAAATAACCGTCATGTAGAGTGTCGCATAGATAGCGTCTGGCCAAGAATTAACCCCCTGCATACCGATACGATAAATATCTGGAAAGTTTTGTTGAATCCAATCTGCCATTATTGGGCTCCTTTCTTAAGTACTCGCAAGCTAACACCTGCATTTTCAATCGCTTTTAGCGCAGCAATAACCTTATCAGAATCACCATCTAAAACAACGACCAATTCACCAACAGGGGTATCACCGAGAATCTCAACATTTCCATAAAGAATATTACCTGAAACGCCGAAGTCTTTGAAGATTTCAGTCAAAAGGGGTCTATCTGTTGAAGAACCTACATATTTAAGCTGAACAAGAAGAGCTGAACTTGGCAAGTTTTTAACCAAAGGTTGCGCATTAATCTTAGCCAAAGCATCTTCAATTCCCGCTGCAGTTTCAATAAATTCTGTGTCAAATCTTCTTGTGGATTTGAGAAGATTTCAAGGACACTGCCTTCTTCCAAAAGTTGACCATTTTGCATGACAGCCACACGGTTACAAATATCTTTAACAATTTGCATTTCGTGGGTGATCATAACCACTGTCAACCCAAGTTTTTTATTCAAATCCTGCAATAGTGAAAGAATTTGCTTAGTTGTTTTAGGGTCAAGAGCTGATGTAGACTCATCTGAAATCAAGATTTCAGGATCATTAGCCAAGGCACGGGCAATCGCTACACGTTGTTTTTGACCACCTGATAATTGTGCAGGATAGTTTTCAGCACGATCAGCCAAATCAACCAATTCCAAAAGACCGCGAATTTTTTTGTCTTTCTCTTCATTGCTTAGTTTAGAATGACGAAGGGCAAAGGCTACATTTTCATAAGCCGTCTTTTGAGCCATAAGGTTAAAGTGTTGGAAAATCATCCCAATCGTTTGACGTTTCTGACGTAATTCTTTTGTCGACAATTGGACCTTACCATCTGCAAAAGTCACATCTTTACCGATAGTGATTTTACCAGCGGTAGGCACTTGCAAAAGATTGATTGCGCGCACAAGGGTAGATTTACCAGCCCCTGAATAACCAACAATTCCGTAAATATCACCTTTTTCAATCTGGATAGACACATCCTTAACCGCTTGAATAGTGCGGCGTTTCTGCGTAAAGGTGATATCAATATTTTTCAAATCAATAATGACATTACTCATAACTTGCAATTAACTCCTTAATTAGTTCAATGTGGGTGTAGTAATCTGCTAGACTAACATTTTCATCCCCACCATGGTCACGACTGTTAGCATTCCCTATACCAAAGGCTGCCATAGGAACACCCAAAGCCTGATAAATCATATGCATAGGCCCCGTACCTGCTGCTGTTGGAAGGACAGCGACACCTTCTTCATAAAAGCCTTTTGCTAACTCAATAACATTGACAATAGCTGGATCAGACATATCACTTCGATAACTTTCTTCACCAAGAGTGAAGGTTACCTTGATACGGTCAAATCCTTCTTTTTTGAGGTGAGCCTTAATACACTCCAAAACGTACTCAGGTGTCAAGCCAGGGACCAAACGCATCTCCATCTTAGCTCTGGCTTGAGCTGGTAAGATGGTCTTAACCCCTTGCCCCTGATAACCTGTTGAAATTCCCTCAATAGAAAGAGCAGGCTCAAAATAGTAAG
>JBKWCO010000183.1:0-3502 GCA_046975465.1 Streptococcus sp.
GTAATACCTGAAACCGCCAAAATGTCGCCATCTTTGACAAGTTCTGTGATGTTATTTGTACCAAGAACGGCTGCGATTTCAAGTGTACGAGCCATGATTGCAGAGTGACTAGTACGTCCACCGATATTAGTAACAAAAGCTTTTACGTACTTTTTGTTCAACTGAGCTGTATCAGATGGTGTCAAGTCATGAGCAACAACGATTGATTCTTCGTTAATTGTTGCTGGGTTAGGCAATTTCTTACCAAGCAAGTTAGCAAGCACACGTTTTGTAACGTCACGAATATCCGCTGCACGTTCTTGCATGTATGGGTTGTCTTCCATACCTTCAAAAATTGCAATGAACATGTCAGTTACTTCAGTCAAAGCAGCTTCAGCATTAACTTGTTTAGCACGGATAGTTTCTTTGATTTGACCAGTCATTTCTGGGTCAGCGAGAACCATCAAGTGAGCATCAAATACGGCTGCCGCTTCTTCACCAAGGCTTTCAACTGCTTTTTCACGGATAACAGAAAGCTCGTCCTGTGACGCCGCTAGAGCAGCATCTAGACGAGCCTCTTCTGCACTTGTATCTTCAACTGTTACAGTTTCAAATGACAAGTCCGGTTGAACAAGCAGATATGCCTTAGCAACTGCAACACCGTCAGATGCTGCGATTCCTTTAAGCATTTCTGTCATATTCTTATGCCAATCCTTCTTTTGTCATTGTTTCTGCGATTGCTGCGATTGCGTCATCAGCATCAGCACCTTCTGCAGAGATAGTTACGTCAGCACCTTGACCAACACCAAGGCTCATAACACCCATGATAGATTTAAGGTTAACTGCTTTACCTTTGTAGTCAAGAGTGATATCTGAAGCAAATTTGCTAGCTGTTTGAACAAGCAAAGTAGCTGGACGTGCGTGGATACCTGTTTCTGCAACAATGTGGAAATCTTTAGAAGCCATAATGGATTCTCCTTCTTCATTTGGAATATTTGAGTTATCAATGATAACCCTTACAATTTAGAATTATAACATAGCTAATTGAGATTATCAAGGTTAAAACATACTTTCTACAAGTTTTTCGAAAGCTTGTCTCTCATTTTACTGGTCATTTTCATTTTTCAAAACATAAGCAAATACTAGTCTCTAGTTATTTACAACATTTTCAGAAAATTTCTTTCATGGTGTTTTCAATCGTTAATTTTCATTTTCGAGCAAAAACAATCACATAATTGAAAGAATTTGATTGCTAAAGGCACTCGTTGAATATGCTTGTTTCCCAAATGCTAAGTCAGCTGTAAAGATATCAGCTTTAAATGTCTTCTCAATAGCACTTGTAATCAGTTGAGCTGCCCCAGTCCAACCAATATATTCTAGAAGCATGCAGCCAGATAGTAAAACTGAGCAAGGGTTAGCCTTATCTTGATCCGCGATATCCGGAGCTGTTCCATGTGTTGCTTCAAAAATAGCATGGCCTGTTTGATAGTTAATGTTGGCTCCAGGGGAGATGCCGATACCACCAACTTGTGCAGCCAAGGCATCACTGGCATAATCACCATTCAAGTTAGTTAAGGCAACAACATCAAATTTTTCTGGATTCAAAAGAATCTGTTGGAGAAAGTTATCAGCGATTATATCATTAATCTCTAGACGACCAGCTAGCAATTCTGCTTTATATTCTTCCTGAGCTACTTCATAACCCCATTTACGGAAGCCACCTTCTGTGAATTTTTGAATATTCCCTTTATGAACCAATGTCACTTTCTTTAGATTGTTCTTGAGAGCATAGTCGATAGCAGAGCGAATGAGACGTTTACTTCCTTCTATTGAAATTGGCTTGATTCCGATACTACTTGATTCTGGGAAGCGAATTTTATTAACATTCATTTCTGTCTGGAGAAACTCAATCACGCGCTTGACATCTGCCGTTCCTGCTTCCCATTCAATCCCCGCATAAATATCTTCAGTATTTTCACGGAAGATAGTAATATTTGTTTTTTCTGGTTCCTTAAGCGGGCTTGCTACTCCGTCAAAGTAACGAACAGGTCTAACACAAGCGTAGAGATCAAGTTCTTGACGTAATGCTACATTTAAAGAACGGATTCCACCACCAACTGGCGTTTCAAGAGGACCTTTAATAGCTGCCAAACTGTCTCGAATAGCTTCAAAGTAGCTTGAGGTAACCATTCTCCTGTTTTGTCAAAAGCCTTTTTCCTGCTAGAAGCTCTTGCCACTCAATCTGACGCTTACCATCATAGGCTACCTCTACAGCCTTATTGAAGATTGCTTGGGCATTCTTCCAGATATCATGTCCAACACCATCTCCTTCAATAAAAGGGATAATTGGACGATCAGAAACTTGAAGCTGTCCATTTTTCATTACGATTTTTTCTGCCATATAGCTTTCCTCCCTAGCGTTTTTCTAAAGGAATATAGGTCATATTTTCTTGTCCGATGTACTGTGAGCGTGGACGAATCAATTTGTTATTTTTTTGTTGCTCTTGAATATGAGCAATCCAGCCGGCAACACGACTCATAGCAAAGATAAGTGTGAAGATATCACTATCGATACCCAAAGAATGGTAAACGGTCGCTGAATAAAAATCGACATTGGGAATCAAACCTTCTTTATTTTCATGAATTTCAATCTCTTGAGACATATTAAAGAACTCTTGATTTTCCGTATTCTCCAGTCAACTTTTTAGCCATATCTCTTAAGAAAATTTCACGAGGGTCCTGTTTTTTGTATACACGGTGTCCAAATCCCATGATTTTCTCTTTAGAGTCAAGTTTTTCCTGCAAGTAAGCATTAACATCTCCTGATTCACGGATTTCTTTAAGCATATCAAAGACACGTTCATTAGCTCCACCATGCAGGGGACCTTTTAGAGCACCAATAGCTGTTGTGACACAAGAATAGATATCTGTCAGGGTTGAAGCACAAACACGCGCCGCAAAAGTTGAGGCATTCAACTCATGATCAGCATGAAGAATTAAAGCCTTATTCATAGCTTCAACTTCAATAGTAGATGGTTCAACCCCATTCAGCATGTAGAGAAAATTAGCCGCAAAATCTAAATCTTCTCTTGGTTTGAGGGGCATTTTACCAGTACGTAAGCGTGCAAAAGTCGTAATAATTGTAGGCAATTTAGCCATCAATTCAATACTTTGCTGATAAATTGCCTCCATGGATCTTTCCTCGGCGTCCACATTGTAAACCCCAAGAAGGGAGACTGTTGAACGTAAAACACTCATTGGGTGCAAATGGGGACGAGATTGGATAAGAATGCATTGCTCAACAGCATCAGAAATATCATAGTTCTTACGCAACTCAGCTTCAAAATACTTGAGTTCCATTTGCGTAGGAAGATGACCATTCCACAAGAGATAAATCACTTCCTCAAAAGACGCTTTATTATCCATAAACTCGGAAATATCATATCCCGAATACGATAAATGATCATCAATAATAGATGAAATCCTAGTATTACAGGCAATCATATCCTTAAGTCCATTAATT
>JBKWCO010000184.1:0-3500 GCA_046975465.1 Streptococcus sp.
AGGTAAGAATATAAAAAAGACAAACATCAAAAACGATGTTTGTCTTCATTCTGAGTCTGAGTTTATAACTCAGACTTTTTTAGACGATTTTAACAAAAACTAGCTCATTATTAGAGGATAAATCCTCACGATAGTTAAACTCATCAAAAGACAATTTTCGTAAAGCATTAATCGTTTGACAATTCTCCTCCATCACAGCTGTCAAGAAAGCCCCTCTTGCCTTTTTTGAAATCGTAGAGTGAGTCTTAAGAACCCCATTGCGGTCTTCCATAAAACTAACCGTGAATAACTGCTTACGAAGAGTTGGACTAAAAACATCCTCGAATTCACTTGAAAGCAAAGAAACAACTGGAACTTGATTCTCCCCCAAAAATTGATCATATTCAGCACGCCAATAGTTTTTTAAGGACTTACCATCAACCTTTATCTTCGTATGAAAGTCATGACGATGTTCTTGAATCGGGTAAAAAGCGGGAATGATTCCATAAAAAGAAGATGTGATAAATACTTGTTGGCCTAAGAAATCTTTTTCACATGTGGATAAGTCACTACGTTTGATGTGACGATACATCAGACCATTAAAAAGCTCGACAGCCGGATAGTTCTTCGCTTCTCCCGACAAAATCGCAGTCCAGCGCTGCTTTTCTTTCTCAGCCTGCTCAGGCTTTATTTTATAGGCTGTGGACAATTCATCTGTGGACAATTTTGCCATTTCAGTTAGGATAGCCGCACTCTTTTCGGATAATTTTTGAAACGGAACTTCCTTACTGGCCTTCATTTCTTTTGCGGTTGGAATTAAAAATCTAATCATACTGATATTGTAAAGTCAAGCAGGCATTTCGTCAAGAATTCTCTCCAACAAAAAAGAAGCTAACGTTCGTCAACTTCCTTTTTTGTTAGTCATCTAAATCAACAAAACGACCTAGAATATGTACATTTTCAGCAATAGAAACAAATGCTTTAGGATCTGCTTTTCTCATGTAATACTTAAAATCAGTGTACTCTTCACGGGTAATAATCAGCAAAACTGCTTTTTTTCATGATTATAAGTACCTTCCGCATCATTGATCATTGTTACTCCACGGTGGAGTTTCTTCTGAATCATTCGTACAACTGGATCAGGATTACTTGTAACAATCATAGCCTGCATTTTCTTTTGCTTAGTAAAATCGCATCCGTTACTCGGCTTGAGACAAAAATTGTCACCATTGAATACAGGGCATATTTCCAACCAAAAGTATACCGCAAAAATCATGATAATCCCATTGACAATCAGAGAGATATTTCCCACATCACGACCAGTTTTCTTACGAATGGTAAGGCTGACAATATCCGTCCTCCACTTGAAATACGAGATTTCAAACCAAATCCAATACCTGTACCCATGACCAAACCACCAAAGATAGCATTGATCAAAGGATCCTCTGTCAAGGTTACATGTGGCATCACCTGAATAAAAAGGGAGCTCATCGTTACTGTAATGAAAGTAAAGATTGTAAATTTATGGCCAATCTTATACCAAGCCAGAATCAAGAGAGGGATATTAATTGCATAGAAAGTCAATGATACTGGTATCTCAAAGCCTAAAGTTCTAACACTCAATGCCGATAAAACTTGTGCCAAACCTGTTGCTCCACTGGAGTAAACATGTCCAGGTTGAAAAAAGAAATTAACGGCGATTGACGATAAGAGCCCGTAAAGTAAAGAGGCTGAAACTTTTTCAGTATATTTTTCACGAGAAATACTACGTGCCGCTTGTAAAACGCCCATTTTCTTTGCAGATTTTTTCTCTATATACTTAACATATTTATGAAGAGGTGCTTTATTCATTTTCTAAATCTACATGAAGGGCAAGTTCTTCCAACTGTTTATCAGCCACAAGACTTGGAGCCTGAGTCATAGGATCTGATGCCTTATTATTTTTAGGGAAGGCAATCACTTCACGGATATTATCTTTACCTGCAAGAAGCATAACAAAACGGTCAAGACCGATAGCCAAACCACCATGTGGTGGGAAACCATAATCCATAGCTTCAAGAAGGAATCCAAACTGCTCATAGGCTGATTCTTCAGAGAAACCAAGGGCTTTCAACATACGTTCCTGTAGGTCTTTATGATTGATACGTAGGCTACCCCCACCAAGCTCATAACCATTCAAGACAATATCATAAGCTACAGCACGTACCTTGGAAAGGTCTCCTTCAAGCTCTGCTGCAGAATCTTCTGTTGGCAAAGTAAATGGGTGGTGAGCAGACATATAGCGTCCTTCTTCTTCAGACCATTCAAACATTGGCCAATCGACAACCCAAAGGAAGTTGAACTTAGTGTTGTCAATCATGTCAAGTTCTTTAGCAATTTGATTACGCAAAGCACCAAGTGTGTTATTAGCGATTTCAAGTGTATCTGCTACAAAAAGAACTAGATCATTCTCTTCGAGGTGTAAAGCATTTGTCAACTTATCCTCAATACTTGTCAAGAATTTAGCAACTGGACCTGCTAGAGCTCCATCAGTCATCTTAACCCAAGCAAGACCTTTAGCGCCAAATTGTTTGGCAAACTCTGTCAACTTGTCAATACTTTTACGTGAGTATTTGTCTGCATTTCCTTTGACAACAATTGCCTTAACAGCTGGTGCCTCAGCAAACACTTTGAAGTCTACACCCTTGACAACCTCTGTCAAGTCTTGTAAAAGCATGTCAAAGCGTGTATCTGGCTTGTCAGAACCATAGTTATTCATGGCATCATCATAAGACATGCGTTGGAATGGCAATGTGACATTAATTCCTTTAGTTTCTTTCATAACCTTGGCAATCAATCCTTCTGTAATATCTTGGATTTCTTGCTCATTAAGGAATGATGTTTCTAAGTCAACTTGTGTAAACTCAGGTTGACGGTCTCCACGCAAATCTTCATCACGGAAACACTTAACAATTTGATAATAACGGTCAAAACCGCATTCATCAACAATTGTTTAGTGATTTGAGGACTTTGCGGAAGAGCGTAAAAATGACCTTGGCTAACACGACTTGGCACCAAATAATCACGAGCACCTTCTGGTGTAGATTTTGTCAACATTGGTGTTTCAACATCGATAAATTCCAAGTCATCAAGATAATTACGGATGGCATGAGTTACCTTTGCACGGAGCTTAAAGTTTTCCAACATCTCTGGACGACGAAGATCCAAGTAGCGGTAACGCATACGTGTATCATCACTAGCCTCAACACCATCTTTAATTTCAAATGGTGTTGTTTTGGCAGTATTAAGGACTTTAAGGTCTTCAACTTTAAGCTCGACAGCACCTGTAGGCAAGTTATCATTAGCTTGTTCACGCGCTTCAACAGTTCCTGTTACTTCAATAACAAATTCGCTACGCAAGCTTTCAGCTGTTTCAACAACATTAGCATCCGCATTTTCAGGGTTAACAACCAACTGCATCAAACCTTCACGGTCACGAACATCGATAAAAATCAAACCTCCGAGATTACGACGGCGAGATA
>JBKWCO010000185.1:0-3495 GCA_046975465.1 Streptococcus sp.
GAATTCGCCCATGGTGTACGTGAATCATTCACATAAAGAAGGGCACCACCTTGAAGGTGATCTTCGCCGCCACCTTTAGAGTAGTTTTCAGTTTCTTTGTTCCATTGTGGTTGTGTCTTAACAAAGGCAGAGATAGTTTCACGCAACCATTGTGTTGATTTTTCAGCCTGAATCTTTTGCTCAATCTTGATTTGAATGTCCTTAGCAGCAACTTTCAAAGTTTCTTGCTTATCTGTGCTAGTGTATTTAGCATCCAAGTTAAATACTTTAGACATGTAGTTCAAGTAGTTAACTTGTGTATCTACATTTGGCCACCAAGCCATCAAAAGTGGACGGAAATCTTCTGCAGTTGATGCTTGCCAAGTTACACCATCTTTGATGATAGAAGCTGGACGGTACCAGCTATCTGCAGTCAAATAACCATCAATCAATTCAAAGCTAGCTTCAGATGAATCGTAGGCACGGTTATTTATTGAGAAACCATCAACAATATTTGTTGTTCCTGGTGTGAAAGAGTATGTTGATGAGCTTGTAAGGGCACCATCTTTACCGAAGTAAAGCAATTGACCATTTACAGTAATGGCAAAGTTTTCTTTGTGTGAACCATCTTCATTAACATAGTAATATTTACCATCAATGTTTTTGATGTTTTTCAAGGAAAGCGCAGCTTCTACTTCTGAATCTTTCAAAGCAGCTTCTGGCGCCTTAACTTCTGTATTAACAACTTCAGCCTTCACTGTTGCTGGTTGTTCTTCTGCTTTTTCAGTTGTAACAGCTGGTGCATCTGTTGTCACAACTGCTTCTTTATTTGGAACAGCTGCCACTGCTACATCAGCTGTTGTTGCTGTTGTTGCTGCTTCAGCTGTTGCTTGTGTGTTCGTTGTAGTCGCTGTTTCTACAGCATTTGTTTCTTTAGCAGGTGTTAAAACATCTGCTTCTTTTGTATTTGTACGTTTATCGGCTTCTTTGGTTGCTTCAGGAGAAGTAACTAAAGAAGCTGTTGTACCTGAATTTGATTGAGTTACTGTCTTATCTTGAGTTTCATCCGCTGAAACTGAAGATGTTGTTACAGACAATCCTCCCAAGACAGTAGCAAGTGCTGCAGAGGCAACTGCAATTGTAACCCATTGCTTCTTAACTTTATGAAGCTTATAGTGTACCTTATTTTCCATTATAATTTTCCCCGTGATTTTATTTGTCAAAATCAGACTGAAATCTATCCGATTTCAAACAATTACATTATATCATTATTTTCTAACTATTTTTCAAATTAATTGTATTTTTATAAAATATATGTAATATAATAGTAATATTAGAAAGGTTTTGTAATGCGCCTGTTTCATAGGTTTTCAATTCTCATTTTATATCATTTGATAACTGAAACTATTTTTAGAAAATGTCTAGAACACTTGATTTAATAACATTTGTAGCCTTTCTGACTCAAAATTGATATTTGTCAGATTTTTTCTTTAAGGAGCAAAGGTGAAATTTCTTTAAACGATTCTCGTTTTCAAGAAATTTCACCTATAAATTCATGTCAAATCATATCGTTTTTCACTTAATCTCTCAGATTAAGATTAGATTGATTGATTGATTATTTATTTATCAAAATCAGCATAACCATTTTCATCGAAGAAGACAGTCGTACCGTCTTGGAAAGTAATCCATGTGTTTGTCACACGTTCTCCAAGAACTGATTCGTAGTATTCTACTCCTTTTGGTGTGCTGATTGGGCTACCTTTAACTTGACGTCCCAAATTATCAAAGTAATATTCTTTACCATCGATATTTTGGCGTCCTGTTACAGCCTTACCATCTTTGAAGTAGTACCAAACATTGTTACCAGTTGTCAAGAAACGGTTATTGAGACGCTCACCTGAATCTTTGTCATAGTAAGAAAGTGATCCGTCAGCATTCTTAACAAAGTCGCCTTTGACTTGACTACCATCTTCTTTGAAGTAATAGTTTTTACCACCAACACTATAGGCACCTGTCACGATTTCACCATTATCTTTGGCGTAGTACCATGTCTTACCACCATCAAGAGTGAAGAAATCAGATTTGACTTGGCTTCCATCAGCATTGAAGTAATAGTTAAGGTGGTCAATTGTTTGACGACCTGTGGCGAGGTTACCATCCTTATCAGCATGGTACCACTTGCCGTTTACTTCGAAGAACTTGTCTTTAACCTTGTAACCATTATCTACAGTGTAGTAGCTAATCTTGCCATTTTCAGTAACAAATTCACCTTTAACTTGGGCACCATTTGCACGGAAGTAATAGTCGTGACCGTCCAAAGTAAGGGCACCTGTCACATTTTTACCAGCTGCATCACGGTAGAACCATGTTGAGCCATCAGTTGTGTAGAATTCACCCTTCGTAGCTTGTGCATAGCCTTGATCGTTAATTCATACCAGATACCATCGATTTCTGCCCAACGGTTTGTATAGGCATTACCTGAATTTTTATCGAAGAAGTAGAGTTTCCCATCTGGAGTCACATACTTAGTACCTTTAGCTTGGAAGCCATTTTCATCAAAGTATTGCAATCCTCCACCAGCATAAGTCAAGCCAACTGCCATTTCTCCAGTTGATGAGAAATAACGGAATTTAGCTTCTGTTTCTGAAGTACCTTCTTTCGGTACATCGAATACAAAGTAACCATCTTTGTACTGCTCACCAAAGCTACCAAAGTAATAATATTTACCATCCTGTTGATAAATAGAATCACGAAGCTGGATACCGTTTGGCAAGAAGAAATAAGTCTTACCATCGACATCTTGACGACCAGTTAACATATAACCTTCTTTATCGAAGTAATAGTAATTTCCAGCATATTTAATGAAGGCATTCTTAGCTTGGAAACCACTATTATCAAAGTAGGCCATACCCTTACCATCATAGTAGAAACCTGTCTTACCACCTTGATCTGTCAAAGGTTTTGGCAAGAAGATGCCATTCTCAGTAACTTGATAGTAGCGACCAGTAGCATCGTTACTGAGAACATAACGATTACCACGACCAAGGATATTAGTACCATTCATGTACTTAGCAGACCATTGCTTGATTTTAACAGATGGATCAATCTTCTTACCAGTTGATATCATCACATCTTCAAACAACTGTGGATATTTCTTTTGGAGCTCATCAAGGAACTCACCACCATATTGAGCTTGGAAGTCCTTACCTGATGATTTAGAATTTGCAACATATAAAGTGTTATTGATATAAGCATTGGCCTTTGGAGTACCATAACTATTTGCACGTGTTGCTGTTACAACTTCTTGTCCTGGCAATTGGTAAAGTTGATCTGGAACCCAGTCAGCAATTGCTTGAATACCTTGCTTGTGAAGCGCCTTAAGTGCATCACGAAGATCTTCTTTAGAACCATATTTGTTATTCTTACTCATGGCAAGGTCATATCGGTCAGTAAAGGCATAGCCATTTTGGATAACAGAATCAAGGAAGGTACGGTCATCAGCCGATACAAATTGAG
>JBKWCO010000186.1:0-3493 GCA_046975465.1 Streptococcus sp.
CTAACGCATAGCGATACTCTCACAACTAAGACCTATGTCAACACTTCAAATGTCATACCAATGGCTGTTGGTGAAATTGCCTACCGTAACCTTAAAAAGTAATGGTGTGAATTTGGTGTGAAAAGTGGTGTGAATTTTGCCAAAAAAACATCAAAAAACACCCCATGGTGTGAACCATGAAGTGTTGATAAATGCTGTATTGTAGCCGTTTCTTAACGTTTTGAGAACTGGCTAGCTTTACGAGCTTTCTTAAGACCTGGTTTCTTACGTTCAACCATACGTGCATCACGAGTAAGAAGTCCAGCGCGTTTCAATGAATCGCGGAAGTCTGGATCTACTTGAAGAAGTGCACGAGCGATACCGTGACGGATCGCACCTGATTGACCAGCGTATCCACCACCTACAACGTTAACGTGTACGTCGTATGAACCTTCAGTTGAAGTAACTGCAAAAGGTTGGTTGATAACGAGACGAAGGTCTGCGTGTGGGATGTATTCTTCTACATCTTTTTTGTTAACAGTGATTTTACCAGTACCTGGAACCAAACGTACGCGTGCAACGGCGTTTTTACGGCGTCCTGTACCTGCATATTGTGCTTGTGCCATTATATTAGTGCTCCTTTCCTCTTAGAATTAGATAAGTCCTGAGATATCAAGTACTTCTGGTTGTTGTGCAGCGTGAGTGTGCTCACCGCCAACGAAGACTTTCAATTTCATACCTTGTGCGCGTCCAAGAGTGTTGTGTGGAAGCATACCTTTAACTGATTTTTCGATCAAACGAACAGCATTTTTAGAACGAAGTTCACCTGCTGAGATTTGTTTCAATCCACCTGGGTACATTGAGTGAGTGTAGTAGATCTTATCAGTTGCTTTTTTACCAGTCAATTTAACTTTTTCAGCATTGATAACGATTACGAAGTCACCTGTATCAGTGTGTGGTGTGAAAGTTGGTTTGTTTTTTCCGCGAAGTACGCTAGCAACTACTGCAGAAAGACGTCCAAGTGGCACATCAGTTGCGTCAACGACATACCATTTACGTTCAACTTGGCCTGGTTTAGCCATAAATGTTGTTTTGTTCATGATTTCTCCTATATATAGTTCGATTTTTGTTTACGAGTGATGGGTGTTCCTTCCCATCGAAAAGTATTTGGAAGGTTCCGGGGCCTTTCAAATGGGGTAAACAATACCGTTTAACATAATATCAAAAAAACACGTCCAAGGCAAGTCATTTGGAGGTGTTTTTCTTTTATTTTTTGTATTTTTTTAGTCTCTAATTTTATAAGGTGGAAGACTAGAAATCATACCTAATTAACCTCTAAGGGGGTACAAATTAATCCTCAGATTCCCAAAAAAGCTGATCTAACGTTTTGTCTAATGTTTTACAGATAGCAATGCACAAATTTATGGTCGGATTGTAGTCTCCCTTTTCAATCGCTGAGATGGTCTGACGAGAGACCCCTATGGCATCTGCTAAGCCTTGTTGAGTGAGGTCTTTTGCCACACGAGCTGACTTTAATTTTAAATTTTTCATTTAAAAACCTACTCTTCGTCTTCTAGTTCTTCCAGACGGTTTTTCTTGATTCTTTTAATAATAACCCAGCAGTCACAAATAAGGATCAAACCCAATGTCAAAAATGCTACACTACTCATAAGATTCTTCCCTATCTTAAACGACTGAAATAGACTTAAAAGGCCCATTAGCGATATAAAAATTCCCAAAAGACACATTACCCAGGATAATATGAGCATCTTCTTCTCAAGTTTTTTGTCTAGCAACCATGGATGCCCATTACGTGATACGCTGTGAACTAATACTAGGCACATAGAACCAAAGAAAGTGATGATTAATAGTGACTGCACTAATTCGATGGAGTGGGTCTTACTAGCAACCATAATCGTTACAAATATACCAAGCATGGCTATCCAATAACCTCTAGCAGAAGATTCTCCGCTGATCAACTGAGCACGCTCATCCATCGTGCTAGCTACTTTTTTCTGTGACTTTTTCATTTTGTTTCCTCCATTTTCTAGATTCATTATAGCATTATTTTACGTTATGTCAAATATATCATTCATTTTGTATGAATTATCTTTTATATTCTATTAATCTATCATTTCAGAAAACAAAAAAATCAGATAGGAAAGCCTATCTGACACTTTTTCTATCTAGCTTCTTTACCAATCGTAAAGACGGCTAAAGTATCCGGTCCGACGTGAGTAGAGATGACTGGCCCAAGTGGCATAATGAGAACTTGCTCAATGCCGTCAACTGCTAACAATTGTTCTTTTAGATTCTCCGCCGCTTCAATATCATTGGCATAAGCGACAATTGCTGTGCTATGTCCAATATCTTGAGTAGCATGCAGAAACATTTCCTTAATAGCTTTTTTACGTCCTCGAATCTTGGCCAAAGGAACCAACTTGCCTGAGGCATCTAACCAAAGGAGAGGCTTGATATTAATCAAACTACCAATAATGGCTGAACTCTTAGAAAGACGCCCCCACGCATCAAATGGTAGAGATCATCAACCAAGAAGTAAGTGCGTAATCGTGGCAAAATAGCCTCAATCATGGCTTTCGTTTCAGATAAGCTCTTACATTGGTCACGAGCTTCTGCCGCCAAGATAGAAAGATAACCTTCCCCACCTGCTGCCGCTAGAGTATCTACAATCTCAATGATAGCTTCTGGGTATTCATCCAAAATCATGTCACGTGCCATAACAGCACTTTGATAAGTACCTGAAAGCACTGATGAGAAGGCAATATAGAGAAGAGCATCACCATTTTTAGCATGACGACGAAAAACCTCTTCAAATTGACCAACATTCACCTGGCTTGTGGTTGGCTGACTGCCTTCTTGCATACGTTCTAAGAGACGGTCACTCGTTAAACGGTTAGGGCCAACGGTCTCATAAGCAATATCATCAAGCGTGATGGTCAAACCAACGAGCTCTACCTTATTCTCCTGAGCCCATTTTTCATCTAGATCTGCTGTGGAATCTGTCAAAATGTTAAATGTCATATATCCCTCTATTCTATTTCATTTAAAAGGTCCTGTAATTTCCCTAATTGTGCATCGTCCCAAGGACGTAGTTTTGGTGTCTTTAAGTCAATATGTGCCGACATCTTGTCTAGGTCAGACTTAACGGTATTGACACGCTCTTCCAACTCACGCGCCGAAACACGTAAAGCCCCTTGTGAAAAGATAGCCCACTGTTCATTTAAGTCACTAGTTGCTACTTCAACTAGATTTTGAACAGTATTCATCTCAGCCGCTGCGCGCTCAATATAGCTATCTGCTGTCTCATCTTCCTCAGTAAAAATAACACTGATACGATACTGATCATAACGCTGACGGCTCCCTGGAACAAACTGAGCATCAAATACACAGATAATATCAATATGTTCAAAGTTAGCATAATGATTAAGCTTACGAAGCAATGTTTCACGAGCTTGATCAAGCTGATTGGTCTTAAAAAGTTGACGGGTTTCTT
>JBKWCO010000187.1:0-3487 GCA_046975465.1 Streptococcus sp.
CTTATACTTCGTACAGTGGTACTCGTCGTTATGTCGACCTAGGTGCTGTTGCAGAGGCTGTAGCTAAACCAAGAGGCGATATCGCTATTGAAAGTCATGACAATGGTGACTTTAGTGTAGTTATCAGTAATGTTTCAGACCAAAACGGTGTCCTCGGGGTATCTGTTCCAATCTGGTCTGAAAAGAATGGCCAAGATGATATCATTTGGTACAATGCAACTCGTCTTAACAATGGCAACTACAAGGTTAACGTCAGTCTAAGTGACCATAAGAATGAACGTGGTCTCTACAATGTTCATCTTTACTATGTTGAAACTAATGGTAAATTAGTTGGTGTGGGGGCACAACTTACACAGTTCCTGCCAAGGTTGAAGAAACGCATACAACTACTAGCTATAGCCTTCCTGACTCAGGAACTTACACCTTCAAAGAACGCACTGGCATTAAGGCAGAACCTCGTGTGGCAAGTCCAGAGTTAGCCTACTATGATGCTGGTATGTCAGTCAACTACGACAAGATTGTCAGTGGTGATGGTTACCAATGGCTTTCTTACCTCAGCTACAATGGCAACCGCCGTTATGTAGCTGTGGCAAAACTTGCTCAACAAGAAAGCAAACCAAGCGGTACTATCAATATTGAAAACCTCTCTAACCTCGGTTTTGACGTTCATATCACTAATGTTTCTGGTGGTGACAAGGCTATTCAAGGCGTAAGTGTTCCAGTTTGGACAGCTAAAGACGGCCAAGACGACCTTGTATGGCACCAAGCTAGCAGACAAAGTGATGGTAGCTACAAGGTTCGTGTCAATGTTAGTGACCATAAGGCTGAAGCAGGTGAATACATTGTCCATCTCTACTATGTCCAAGATGGTAAAATGGTAGGTATCGGAGGCACTAGCACAACTGTTCCAGTTCAAAATGCAACTCGCCACAACCTTCCAGCTTCAGGTTCATATACCTTTACCGCTCGTACTGGCATCAAGACTCAACCTTTGGTAGCCAACCCAGATGTTAGCTACTATGATTCAGGCATGTCAGTCAACTATGACAAGGTTGTCAATAATGACGGCTATACATGGCTTTCTTACCTCAGCTATTCAGGACATCGTTTCTATGTGGCTATCGCACCAACGAGTGTGACTAAACCTGTAGAACAACCTGTTCAACCAAGCACACCATCATCTGGTACCTATACTTTCAAGGAACGCTCTAGCATTAAAGCAGAACCAAGTGTTGCAAGTCCAGAGTTGGCCTACTATGATGCTGGTATGTCCGTTAACTATGACAGATTGGTGACCACAGATGGTCACACATGGCTCTCTTATGTTAGTTATGGAGGCAACCGCCGTTACATTGCTATTGATGGTAAGGCAACAGCAGTTGCTCAACCAGCAAGTCCAAGCCTAGCTGCGACTGGTACTTATACCTTTACCAAACCTAGCTCTATCAAGGCTCAACCAAGTGTTGCTAGTCCAGAGCTAGCCTACTATGATAAAGGCATGTCCGTTCGCTATGACAAAGTCCTTACAGCTGATGGCCACACCTGGTTGTCTTATGTAACCTTTAGTGGTGCAAGACGCTATGTGGATATTTCTTAAGAGTTGTAACATCACTCTCTTTTGAGGGTGGTGTTTTTTTTTAGTTTCAAGAGTTGAATAAATATATTGTTCAATATGCTTTAGAAACATTTGCTGTAAATTAGCGAAAGTTATAAAATCAAGGTGAAAGTATAGGATTCGTTCTATGAGTAACTAGCATCTTAAGTTATAGAATAAGGATGTTGTAATTAGAGGTGTTCAATTATGTTAGATATTTTTGTTTTAGAAGAAGATTATTTTCAACAAGCTCGTCTTGAGGATGCTATCCACAAGTCTAAACAAATATATATTTTAAGAATTGGGAAGGTTGATTTATACGATAAACCCAATCAATTATTAGAGCGTATTACGGAAAGGGGCTCGCATTTACTGTTTTTTCTAGATATTGGATCTGACAGTGATGTCGAAGGGGGAATATTGGTTGCTCAACAGATACGTGAGCGAGATCCTTATGCTAGTATTGTTTTCATCACAGCACATCCCGAACTCCTACCTTCAACCTTTCAGTATCGCTTAGCTGCACTTGATTTTATTGACAAGAATTTGCCTGATATTGAATATGAAGATAGGATTATTTCTGATATTGGATTAGCACTTTCTAAAAATGGTCTGAGCCAAATAGAGTGTGCTTTTACTATAGATACAAAGAATGCAACTATACAAGTTCCTTTTCATAAGATTCTTTATTTTGAAACATCTCCAACAGTTCATAAGGTGATTCTTCATACAACGGAAGAGCAGATTGAGTTCTATGGTCAATTATCAAAAATTGTGAAACAAGATTGTAGACTGTATAAATGCCATAAATCATTTGTTGTAAATCCCGAAAACATTGTGAGATTGGACAAAGAGTTAGGTATTATTTATTTTGAAAACGGAGAGTCATGCTTGGTTTCAAAAGCTAAACAAAAGAGATTGTTGCTAAGATGCTTGTTCCAAAAAACATGGCAGTTTGATGTATATAGTATTTTATTTTAAATGTTATTTTCTGATTATGACGAAAACGACCATTTATGACTTCAATGAAAAATTTAGCTGTTTTTGTATTATAATAACCGAGTAAATTATCATTAAAGGATATCACTCATGAAAAATACAAGTAAACTCATTGGTATCGTGTCAGCTCTTATTGTAGTTATCCTCGCTGTCTTCTTAGTGACTAAGTTTAATAGTCATGAGTCGGCGCGTGTTAGCACAAGTGGTAGCCCAGCCAAGACGGTCAAGAAATCATCTTCAAGCTCAAGTAAAGCTGTTAAGAAGGATAAGAAATCAGCTCAATCATCATCTTCAGAAGTTTCAAATGAAGAAAATGACAATCAGGCTTCAGCAGTAGCACCTAAAGCTTCTTCTCAAAAACAAGCCCAAGCAGGAACTACAGATGGTGGACAAGTGGTTGAATCTACAACACCAGCTTCTCAAGTTGGAGGAGTTGAAGGTGGTCGAGGTGCATGGACAGCAACTTCTGGAACATTGACACTTGATGAGGAAACACCTGTTTATGCTGCTCCAGATAAAGATAGCGGAGCAGTTTCTACACTTCCTGCCGGAGATGTTGACTGGGATAAATATGAAATTTTACCTGATGGAAACTGGTATAGTTTTGTTAAGAATGGCCAACGTTATTATATTTCATATTCAGATGTAGGACATTGATAAATGATTTAAAAAGCAAACATGATAACTCGTATAAAGTTATCATGTTTTTTATGTTTCCCTCTACTTTTCCTAACAAAATTACGAATAAATAAGTATGGCTTGCTTCGGCTTTCGATTATGACAAAAATCGGACAGTTTATGATTTAAGTGAGAACAAGCCAAATAAATTTGGTATACTAATGGGTAAGTGAGAAATATTTAGTAATATTCTGTAAAGTACTTGTAATATTTGTC
>JBKWCO010000188.1:0-3464 GCA_046975465.1 Streptococcus sp.
ACGGACTGCTTAATGGTTTCTACGAGGAATTTTTCTTCTTAGGGCTCTTGACCTCAGTAAAGGACAAGTATAAATGGTGGGTCTTGCTCTTTTCAACCATTGTCCGTGTGTCCTTCCATACCTATCAGGGCATGCTATGGGCTCTGGTTATCGGTGTGGCCTTTGGTCTCCTCTATTATTTCCTTTATAAGTACAAGGTTAAAAACTTGCTTCCATTTTTCCTCGTTCATGCCTTAGCAGATATGTTTGGCTCGAGCTTAATTTATCTCTTGGTAAACTGGAATTATTAGTCAAACAACTCCCTTCGTTAAGTACGAGGGGAGTTTTAAGGTTGATTTCTAGTTGAGATATTAAAATGCTATTGTAATAAAGGTTGTACAATGAGAATCCGCTTAAAAAATAGTTTTTAATTTTGTTAAAAATATGAGATAATAGAGACAGACTATACTTAAACAGCAATTTTAGAGGGAGACAATGATGTCAAAACGACTATTTTCGGATGAGCCGAATGCCCCCAAACCCCTTAAGGAGCTTTTCTGGGAAAATGCAGAAAAAGCTCGTATGGGGGAATTTTGGAAAGACAAAAAGAGTTACAGAGAGCTCTCAGAAGCCACGGGGATTCCGTCAGGAAGCCTTCGGATGCTCTTTATGAACAAGCCTAAGGGAAATATTCCAAAGATTGTAACTATTACTAACGGTCTGGCCAAGGTGACTGGGAAAAACATTACACTTGGGAAGCTCTTAGCTCGAGACAATCAGCATGAGGTTTTTGAGTTTCCAAGAGATCCTGAACAGGTCACCCAAAACTTGTGGCACAACATTCGCAAGAAGCTGGAAATCACGGAAGATATGGATGAGGGGGAAGTCAGAGAACGCATGACAGCCTTTGTAGTCTCATCTGGTATGGCTCAAACCAACTATAACCTGATCAATCAAAGCGGAACAGTTTCCCTTGATACTTTGGAAAAATTTTCTAAAAGACTTAGAGTTGAGCCTTATGAATTGTTGGCTACCATCAGACGAAGGGAGATTATTGATAGGGATGACTTCCCTGTTCCTAAGGAAAATGTTAGCGACTTCCACATCGATATTGGTAAGCTCAATACTTTCATTAAATCACAACCTTACTCGCCCAACGGTCAAGAGGTAGCCTCTGCAGACTTAAGCCCACAGAATCTTTATCATTATTATTCAAAAGGAACTATCGGAGATATGCCCATAAAAACGGCCTATAAGTTTAAAAGACTTGTAGATATTTATGAAGCAGAATATGGTCCCCTTGAACCTTCAAGTCGAGTTTTAGATGTCAAGGAACTGGAAAGATTCCTTTATAGTGGAATGATTACTGGTTATGCCATTGCTAAGACAGGGTTGATGAATGCGACCAATGGAAATCTCTATATCAAGGGCAAACGTCCTATCGAATCTATGCAACTGGATCGTGCCTTCGGTCTTTATAAACACCTAAAAAGACTGAAAAAGGAGCAATAAATTCTTTACCTAACAAAAAGCCAAAATCAGAATACTGATTTTGGCTTTTTGTTTGATTTTTTGTCTGTATGACTAGTAAGAATAATTTTAGTCGATTTTCACACTTATTTTACAATTGCTTCGCACGTCCATTTTTATCAAAGTGATAAGTCACACCATTGATGGTACGTGTTTGGTTGGTTACGAGCTCACCAGAGTTTTCGTCATAATAACGAGTTCCCTTGTAGTCTGTAACGAAATTGCCTTTAATTTGCTTACCTTCATAATCAAAGTAGAGGTGTTGACCATTGATAACTTGATCAAAGATAAGAGCCTTTCCATCGTTACCGAAGTAGTACCAATTGCCCTTCCAATTGAAGAATTGATTGGTTACAGCAGCCCCAGTCTCAGCGTCGAAGTAGTAAGTTGGGTTGTTTTCTGCTCTATTTGGGAATGAAATGTAAAATTTAGGTCTTATAATTTCTCCTCTAGCCTGGTCGTGCGTTTCGTATTTGTTCATTGGATTGTTAGAGAAGTAATATAATTTCCCATCAATTTCTTTAAGACCTTTTAGCTTTTTTGCCGTCTTCCTCTATATAGTACCAACGGCCATCAGATTTAACAAAACCAGTTTTTTTCACAGCTTCGCCAGTTTCGTCATCATAGTAAGGTGGCTCTTGATATACGTTAAAGGAACCACGAAGGACCCTTCCGTTTTGCTCAATATAGTAATCCTTACCATCAATAGTTATATTCCCAGTTCGTCCATTACTGCTAATGTAGTATAAATCGTCACCAATCTTAATAAACTGATCACGAGGGAGTTCTTTTCGTGCTCCACTATCTTTATCGTAGTAGTAACCATCTAGAACAGTATCTTTAGCTTGTACACCATTATAGTCAAAGTAAACGTGTACCCCATCGATGGTTTGTGAGCCTTTAAGGATATTACCTTCTGCATCTGCATAGTACCATTTACCATCATGGCTAAAGTATTGACCTTTTACAAGAGCTCCAGAATTTTTATCATAGTACTTAACTGGGCTAGTGTAGGAGTTTGCTTTAACCGCATACCCATTACTATCAGTAAATTCTCCTTTAATTTGATTGCCATAATATGGATCAAAGTGAACCTGTACCCCGTCAATGGTTTGATCGCCTTTAAGGATTTTTCCTTCTCCATTAAGGTAGTACCAGTTGTCGTTGATGTAAACGTAGCGATTGGTACCAAGGTCTATTTTAGCACCAGAATCTTTGTCGTAGAAGTAGCCATCATCGCCAAAGACACCTTTGGCTTGTTTACCATCATAAGGGTCAAAGTATACAGGAACATTGTTAATGGTTTGAGAACCTTTAAGCCGTTTACCGTCATTGCCTACGTAGTACCAGTCCTTGTCGACTTGGACATAACTATTGGTTACGAGACCACCAGTGATTCCATCATAATATTTATCGTTAGCGAAATTTCCCTTAACCTGAGCGCCAGTTTTTTCGTCAAAGAAGTATTCAATGTTGTCGATGACGGTCGCTCCTTTAATAGCCTTACTATCTGCTCCAATGAAGTAGGTCTTGTCATTAACGGTAACGAAACGATTAGTAACTAAAGTTCCAGAGTCTTTATCGTGAAATTGATTTTTATAGTCAAAATCTCCTTTAACTTGTTTACCTCCATATTCAAAATAAACGTGAGCTCCATCAATAATGTGTTCACCGGTTAAAATTTTTCCATCGTTACCGACATAGTACCAATTGTCTCTGATTTGAACATAACGATTGGCACCAAGATCAACACGATTACCGTCCTGATCGTAAAAGTAACCATCATCGCCAAAATTGTCGAAAACTTGGCATCCCTCGTATTTATCAAAGTAGACTTGTTTACCATCAATTGTTTGAGGACCAGTTAACCGAACTCCTTGGTCGTTAACATAATAACGTTCATTTCTATGTCTGTAGGGGTTGTAGGCAATGATATATTGGTTAGTAGCTAGAGC
>JBKWCO010000189.1:0-3437 GCA_046975465.1 Streptococcus sp.
GTGCTGAGGGAGTTGTAATCCCTCACCCTCCAACACGACCTGTCAACTGACTAGCAGGCCAAGCAATTAAAGCAACAAGACCTATTAGAAATCCTGCAAAATATTTATGGTAAGTTTTCTCAAAAAGGTAGTGTCTCACTCCCTTATATTTTGATGGAAGCGTAGCAATCTGACGTCTGGGCTTACGTAACTCTCGAATGACAATGAAACTTGTTATAGCTACTAAGAAAACAAGAAGATACCAAACCGGAATTCCTAATTGACCAGCTAAATCATCATTAATTACCCATCGCTTAGCTATTAATTGATTCAAAGGAACAAGAAATCCTGATTTCATAGCCGCTGCACTTGTCATATAAAAGAATAGTGCAACCCAACTACCTAGGAGACCTTCACCAGCACGATACCACGTTCCTGTGGCACACCCCCCAGCGAGAACAATTCCAAAACCAAATAGATAGGAACCCACAATTGCTCCTAACACGGAAAATTCTTCATAAGGGTTTCCAATAATACCTAATTGAATCAGGGAAAGTACTCCTATACTTTCTACTGTGATTGCAATAAGAAAAGCGTAAAATAATGTATTATTACGTGCAATATACATATCTCGGAAACCACCAGTCAAGCAGAAACGAGTTCGTTGCAAAATGAATCCAAATATCAGACCAATGAGCCCACCAGAAAGAACAGTCGTAAGCATAGGTACCTCCTAAAGTAAATGTTGATTACATTTTAAGAAAAATATTATAGCTTGCATAATCTTTCTTTTTTATGATTAGCTATAAACTTTCTTTATGACAAACAAAAAAGCGGCTTACTTACCGCTTCTTTTACTATTTACCCTTTCCAGTGTTTGGCTGGATCAAAAGTCTCACCGACTACTGCTGAATCATCAAGTTCAATAATACCACGTTTTTGTGGGGCATTTGGAAGTGCCAACTCACGTGGGGCACACATCATACCATAACTATCTTCACCACGAAGTTTTCCTGGGAAGATAAGGGCACCGCTAGGCATCATAGCACCAGGAAGTGCTACGATAGTTTTAAGCCCAAGCGCTGCGTTTGGTGCTCCTGCAACGATTTGGACCTTCTTATCACCGATGTTCACTTGGCAGATGTTAAGGTGGTCACTGTCTGGATGTGCAACCATTTCATCAATTTGTCCAACCACAAAGACTGGACCTTGTGTGTTTTCCAAACGCTCTTCAAAGCCCTCTTTAGCCAATTCCTCGTTCAAGACAGCTACATCTTGGTCTGACAAAAAAACTTGACCGTTACCTTCGATATCAATGAGGCTTGACGCTTCAAAAATATTCCAAGCAAGAGTCTTGCCTGTTTCATCAGCTGTGACACGCGCCACTTTACCTTTACGTTCTACGCTACGTTTGATGTCCTTAGTATCTTCCAAGATAACCAACAAAACGTCGCCAACTTGTTCCTTATTGTATGCAAAAATCATGGGTTCTCCTTCAATAATTCTTTTTCTAGATTTTAAATTGACTGACATGCCAAGAATCGTCATTACTAATAGCGATAACTAATCTGGTCAATTTTCCAGTCACTCTCTGTTAATTTTATGATAAATTGTTTATGGTACCAAAAGTCATTCCTATAAGAAAATTGAGAAACATCTTAGCCTTACTCTTCATAATAAACTTAGCTCTGACAGGGCTCTAACACAAAATCATAGGTGCCTGAGAACCAAAAGAAGCTGAAAACCTCTTTATAACAGTTATCAGTCAAGTGTTTTTGAGCTAAAGGAGTCAACTTTCTTTAAATTCATCAAATAACTCCATTTCTCCAGGAATAGTTTGATGTAGGAAGATTATTTTCCTTTTTGTAGGTGTTTATTTCTTGGTGTTTTAGGAAGATATCACTTTCAATTTTGGAATGCTCTACTAAAATTTGGCATAATTCTTCGATAATCTCCTCATTTTTTTCTGTCAGATACTTTTCTTTAGTTTCTGAAATATCAAGAGAGATATTAGGAAAGTGATTGATTTTCATCTTTTAAATCTCCGACAAAAAGGCAGTGATTTCTTCTTTGGTTTTACGAGCTTTATTGACCAAGCGTCCCAATTCCTGACCTTTCTGAGTCACGACAAAACTTGGGATACCAAAAATATTCCAAGTTTGCGCCAAAACCATATAATCATCACGGTTGACACGCACAAAGGTCATATCTGGATGGAGGGCTTCAATTTCAGGCATAACGGGATAGATAAACTGGCAGTCTGGACACCAATCAGCAGTGAAAAAGAAAACCACCTTTTGATCACTTTCAACATAGTTTGCCAATTCTTCAAGATTCTTAGGAATAATCATGACTGCTCCTCCTCATAGGTCAAGATATCCTCTGCATAAACAAAGCTATAGGCACGCCCATCCTCTAAGACGATACCTCCTGTAAGCCCTGGATTTTCCTTATCAGTGGGATTTGTATAGAGAACGGCAACAGTCCCTAATGAGATAGTTCTTGTCTAATATTTTGAATTAATACGGTATTCTTTGTTCTACATGTGAGCGTCTCTGCTTTTCTGCCATTGCCAAGAGACTTAAAGCTCCTAGCCTGCCAGCAAACAAAGCTAATGTTTTACGTTTCATATGAAACATTTTACCATATTTTTAGAGGAATGGGGAGAGGCTACCTATCTCTTGAAAATCGTGCTAAAATAGTAGCATGTACTACTCAAGGAGGATTTTATGACTACCTATTTGACAAAATTAAGGAAGTCACCGAGCTTGGTGCTACTTCAGGATTTGAGGCTCCTGTACGCAACTACCTTCGCAAAACATCACGCCACTCGTAGATGAGGTGCAAACAGATGGCCCTCGGCGGTATTTTCGGTATAAGTATAGTCAGGCAGAAAATACCCTAAGGTGCTTGTGGCTGCCCACATGGATGAAGTTGGCTTTATGATTAAGGAAATCAAGGCAGACGGGACTTTCCGTGTCGTCGAACTTGGTGGTTGGAACCCACTGGTTGTCAGCTCACAACGCTTCACCCTACACACTCGTGACGGTCGTATCTATCCTGTCATCTCAGGTTCAGTGCCACCTCATTTCTTACGTGCTAGCGGTGGAGCTTCAAGTCTTCCTAGTGTTTCTGATATCGTCTTTGATGCTGGTTTTGCCAACCAAGAAGAGGCTAATGCCTACGGCGTTTTCCCAGGTGATGTCATCATTCCTGAATCAGAAACAATTCTCACAGCCAATCAAAAGAATGTCATTTCTAAAGCTTGGGATAACCGTTATGGTGTTCTCATGATTCGTGAACTCTTGGAAAACGTTAAGGATCAAGAACTCAACAATACTCTAATCGCCGGGGCTAACGTTCAAGAAGAAGTTGGTTTACGTGGTGCCCATGTTTCTACCACTAAATTTGATCCTGAAGTTTTCTTTGCAGTGGACTGCTCTCCTGCAGGTGATATT
>JBKWCO010000190.1:0-3436 GCA_046975465.1 Streptococcus sp.
GCCTTGCTATCAGCATTGACATAGACAAGGTAACGGTCTCCATTGGAAGCAATTGTTTGGTATCCTAATACCAAATCCTCTTGAGCGACATTATCCTGACCAGGAACTGTCAATAGCGTCACACGGGCATCCACATCTGCTTTAGATTTGAAATTGAAGGCATCTGTCGACTTACGTAAGGCAATTAACCCTTTGGTAAAGGCACGCGTTTTCGTATTTTCTGGGAAGGCCTGGCTATCAGTCGCCTTAGTCCAGTCAAAATGGTTAACCGCATCACTAGAATCATAAGAATCATGGATGAAGTAAGGATAGTCAAATGGATTACCCTTTTCATCAACTAAGAGGTGTGACTTGTTCGGCACCTTATCCTCAGATACAGGGTAGCGGTAGGCAGGATCACGGAACTGTTTGGTGCGACCGTATTCCTGACCAGAGTGAATAAATGGTGTTCCCTGAGCAGTCAAGATCATGAGGTTCCCTAAACGCAAGCGACGATGAATTTCAGCATTATTCTCAGGCTTGCTTGGATCCTTCTTGATTGATTGGGCAATAATATCAAAAAGGGTCAAATTATCGTGAGCAGCAATATACTGGATAACATCTCCTGGTGAATCAGCCTCAAAGTTAGTTGGTTGTGCCTTGATATTATCAAAAACTTTATTAATATCACGTTTTCCACCTGTGATGAAGGCCGGTGTTCCCTCGTTCGGATAACCTGATTTGAGAGTATTTCGAATATCATCTGAAAATACAGCTACGGTATCTGTGTCTTTCATCCAAGACTGATCGGCAGGCTGAACAAGGCTATTTTCATCGCCAGCATAAGTCACCCAACCCTCACCAAGCATAATGAGATTTGGATTAAGGGCACGTGCAGTATTGTAAGCTTGCTCGATACTTTCAGCATCATGGTCACCCATCATATCAAAGCGGAAACCATCTACTTTATATTCCTTAGTCAAATAAGCAATGGAATCCACCAAGACACGACGGCTCATATAGTGAGTCGTACCTAGACGACCGCCTCCAAAACTCGAACGAGGAGTGCCATCAGCATCCATAAAGTGATAATAATTTGGCTCAAGGTCTTCAAAAATAGCTGTCTTGGCTGTATGATTGTAAACCACATCCAAGATAACACCCATACCATGGGCATGGATAGCTGCAACTAAATTCTTGAATTCTTCAATACGTTTAGCTGGATCACTAGGTTTTTCAGAATACATACCCGTCAAAGAGAAATAGTTTTGTGGATCATAGCCCCAGTTGTAGTTACTATCGCTTGATGCATAAGCATCCAAACGCTTCCCATTTTGCAATTCATTAACGAAATAGTAGCTCAATACTGGCAAAAGCTGAATATGGGTGACACCAAGATCTTTAAGATAATCCAAACGCTCTGCAAAGGCTGCGAAAGTCCCAAACTGGTGTTTCAATTCAGCTGAGATAGCCTTTATCAGAAGTGAAATTCGAACATGAGCCTCATAAATGATGTATCTTCTCGAGATTTAAAATTAGGAATCTTAGCGTAATCAAGGTCTTTGGTCCATAATTAGCAGGATCTACAAAGGCAGCCTTGGCAATCTTATGGTCAGGTCCTTGCTAGCATCGTCACTATTCCAAGCGCCAGAGATTTCGCATAGGGATCAAGAACAATTACAGACTGATCACCACGTTTAATGCGATATTGATAGAAATAACCTGTTAAGTTATCCAAACCAAGATCAGTCGCAAGGAGGTCAGCTTGCCAAGTACCTCGAGGGCCTTTGCTTAAAGTACGTTCAGCAAGCACCTTGTCTTGATTATTCTTATCATAGACAATAATGTCTACTTGATCAGCACTTGGTGACCAAAGTGTCACATGTGCCTTAGTACCATTTTCTTCTAAACGAGCACCCAATTCACCATCATAACTGTAGAGGGCATCCTTTAATTGCCAGCTCTCAGATGTTTTAAAACTATCACTGCCCAAAGTGACCTTATAAGGCAGATTTTCTGCAGCAAAATCACCTGTTAATGTAGCTTTTTTGAGTTTAGCATTCAAGTCAAGCTGTTTAAGAGTGACGCTATTACCATCCTTGTCTGTCACCTTTAGGTATTTGAGAATGTCCTCAGATGAAACATCTTCTAAATTGGTGAAGCTAAGTTCGATTTGGCTTGGACTAAGCTGCTGAGCTCCAGTCAAACGTACATTCTTAACAAAATAAGGGTTGGTGTAGACTGTCGTATCAGTATCTCGTACGAAAAGCTGACGAGTTTTTTTCAAGTCACTAAATTTATAATCATTTGGTTGAATTTTCACATCATCTCCTGTTTTGCTCTCATCTAAGAGTAAAAATCCTATCGATTTTGCCGCTTGTGTTAGTGGAATATCTAAGTAGGCACCATACTTACCATTCGGTTGGAAATTGACACCATCAGGCCAATTGCTTGGAGCGTCCTTAACATCACCCCAATACCAGACAGACTTATTACTATAGTCGCCATCCGTACGGAAATAATGATACGAACGTGGTCCTGAGGGATAGGTTGATAACTGTAAACTTGAAAATCCTTGTCAATCCAAGCCTCATTCATTTGAGGACTTAGAATTTCAACAGTTTTATCTCCTGAAAGGTTCGTTCCAGCAGCATTATTAATAAGGAAGCTAAGTTTTTTAGGTGTTGAAGACAACTTCACATCTAAATAGACGCCATAATCATCCTGTTTGGCTTCTGCAAATGAGGTTGCTCCTGTTGGCCAAGCACCCTTCTGAGATGATGGCGTCTCCACATCATCCCAAGTCCAAAGCCCAAGTGAAGCCTTGTCTGGACTTGGCAACTCTTGAAATGCAAGCGAATAGTCCCTTCAGCAATAGGGTCCTCAGACGCATTAGTCAATGTTGGAATAACAGCTCGATCAGTAGTTACATTATTTGACGTGTTTTCTGCAACCGCGTCTGATTTCCCAGTATCAAGACGAACTGTGTCCTCTTTTGAATAAGGCCTGCATTAGTTGATTTAGGCCATATTTCAGTCTCAGTAGTTACAGAGGAGGTAGGTGTTTCAGTAACTTGATTACTGGCAAAAGACTAGAATCAGCAGCTTCTACTTGTACACTTGAGGAAGGTGTTGAAACTTCTTCTGCCTTTACACCTTGAACCGCAGTAAAGCTCAAAAATAGCTCCAATGGTTACAGAAGCCAAACCTAACTTGTACTTGCGAAGGCTATAACGAAGGACTTTTCCATCATTAGCTTGAGTATTTCTTTTCATAAAAACTCCTTTTGTTAACGTTTTCATGTTTTTTAATATACCATTTAGCTTTCATTTATGCAAGCGTTTTCTCTCTTTGAAAATTAAAAAAGAGAGAACCATAAGATTCTCTCAATCTATTAATTATAAATAGAATAGTAACGCTTAATCCCTGCCACAATTGCATTAGCTAAAGTCTCCTGA
>JBKWCO010000191.1:0-3429 GCA_046975465.1 Streptococcus sp.
GTCACACGCTCCAAAAGGTCACAGGACTCTTGAAAATGTTCCAGAACATCCTGGTTCGAATAAGCCTGCGCCTCCGGTAACAATTGGCGAAACTCTTTAAGATGATCCTCATGAGGAATAACTTTAAAAATCAAGCCATGATCAGACAAAAGTCGTCCAAATTCTTGATAATTAGCTGGTGAAAAAATATCTAAAATCACATCGATACTGTGTTCACGTAAGGGCAATTGAGCCAAATCGCCAACAAACCAAGCTACGTTTTTCTGAGGATTTTGACGTGCCGCAAGAAGGATTGAATCCTTAGACAAGTCAAAGGCCATGAAATCCTTGTCAAACTCTTGAGCTAACTGACGGCTATAATAGCCCTCACCACAGGCAACATCTAGAACGTGCGAGTGTCCAGGAAGGTCACGCAAGCGCTCTGAAATCACCTCTAGAATAGGATCGTAATAGCCTGCCGCAAGAATCTGACTCCTCTTTTCAAAAGAAGCCATATCATAGTGCTTATCTCCCTTGGTCTGTCTCAAAAAATTAACAAAGCCCTGCTTGGCGATATTAAAGGTATGCCTATTCTGACAAACCAAGCTAGACAAATCCAAATGCATTGGCGCTTGACAGATAGGACAAGCAAAAAGAGCCTCTTGATCTTTAAAAACACTAAATTTGGCCATAAATCCTCCTTAACACAAAAAAAGAGCACACACCTGAAATCGCTTAGGGCTGCTGGATTCCTCCCCTGACCCGCTTCACGCACAGATGTTGCTCCGAAAAATATTATACCATAAATTGAAGTGATTGCAAGTAGAGAACTTATGATAAGACTAGCTAGACCTACCCCTATCAATCCCTATTATCTTCTTCTGTCAGTCTAAACTTCGATAAAACATAAGACTTACCATGGTGACATTTATGTCACTACTTTTTTATTTCTCGACACCTTATAATAAATCCATAGCTTGAGGAAAGCACCAAAAGCTAGTGACATGGCTGACTTTATTTAAAGGAGAAGTCATGTTTAACATATCTCTTAACTCGTGGTGAGAGGGTATGAGATTTAAAAACTCACCAAAAATAAAAAAAGGAGAATGACAATGATTAACAAAGAAATGAAGGCAGCTGAGCTAGCCTCAGTAACAGGAGGCGGATGGAAGACTAACCTTGCCATTGGAGGGCTCTGCCTAGCTTCAGGACCTATCGGAATTCTTGATGTGTTGGCGCTTATAATGGCTACAAGGATTCTGCACGATAAGATGAAAGGAGACAACAACAATAATTAATAAACTCAAAACACATCAAAACATGACTCTTAAAGAGCTTGAAATCGTATCAGGTGGTACAGTTCCTTGGGCTGCTATTTCAGTAGGAATTGCTGGCGCAAAACTGACTTATGATCTAAGCTATGCTGCGGGTAAATCTTTCTGCAATCTCAAACACTAATAAAAGAACTTAACTTCAACTGACATCTCCAAGATTTTGAGAATGATAACTTATGAAGCTTACAAGAAATCAAACAAATGGTACTACTGCTAATCAATTCCCTAAAATGAACAACTATTTACTCGTAAAAATCGCTTTAGCTGGAATTATCAGTAGCCTACTTCTGATACTCCTAATCAACCTTATCTTTCATGTACGATTAGGAACACCAATTATTGATACTAATTTGAAATCTGCTTGTAGTACTCTCATCTTCTTCCTCCCATTTTTCTTTTGACAAGAGAACAAGAAAAACATAAGACTAAGGAAGAGTGACTTAAAGATCCTTCAAAAAAACAAGACTCCCTCTAATCTCCTATTGAAAAATGCAAGCTCTTTTGGCTTGCATTTTGTCTTTACATATCTTGCACAACTTCTAATTTAGCCAATCGTTTGGCTTCTTTTTTGCGTTCACGGCTCTGGCGGAAAAAGTCTTGCATAATCTTAGCACACTCTTCCTCCATGACACCAGTCTCTACTTCTACGCGATGGTTGAGACGCTCATCTCTTAGGATATCGTAAAGGCTACCCGCACCACCAAACTTTTGATTGCTTGCTCCATAGATAACTTTAGGAATACGAGCCAAGCCAATTGCCCCACTACACATGACACAGGGTTCGATGGTTACAAAGAGGGTACAATCTAACAAACGCCAATTGCCCACAGTCCTATTAGCCTTCTGAATAGCCATGACCTCCGCATGCATGATAGCTTGATTGAGCTCCTCACGTGCATTGTGCCCACGACCTATGACTTCTCCATCCTTAACGATGACACAGCCAATTGGAATCTCTGCTTTATCTAAAGATTTTTCGGCCTCCTTAAGAGCTTCAGACATAAAAAAGTCTTTCTCTTCTTGGGTAAAGTCAAGCATTAGTGTCACTCCCGTTCCAAGATTTGCGAGACAATATCTCGCTTAGTCCTTCTATTATAGCATAAGAAAAGCAATACCGAAGACCTCCATTTTAAAGAACACAAAAAAGCTAAGACGAATCATCCTAGCTTCAAACACATTAGTCTGGTGAGTCTTAGGAATCACACCAATGTGTTCCCCCAAGGCTAGACGAAAAGTCAACGACCGCTTAACATCCTAATTCATATGTCAGTCGGAGTGTCATAGTCAATTGTCTGTGAAATCATTATTCAGGCCTAGGTAGGGCCTCACAACGATAAACAAAAATGCAACTGTCTCAAACAATTGCAAGGATATAGTTGTGATATTTCACACTTTCCTTCCAAACAAATAATGCCTACTATAAAAGTAACTTTTATAGCTTTTTCCTTACCCACCTATAGTTTATCATGAAACCTCTATCATTTAATTTAAAAATCGGTAATAAAACAATGATATAGATTAGAAACAACTGTTAATTGTATGCATTGTTTTGAATATTTTATAAATGCTGGAACCCTTGTTATTATTGCACTTGTCAACGATTCTAATTATTTTTTCCACTCTAACAAGGCTATTAACCACCCATAATTCTAAGTCTTATCTAATTTTACTGTTAATTAAGTCTTACAAGTGTTTAATATTTAATCCAATAATACTCTAACTTTGGCAAGAAAGAATATTTATTTTTTAGAAGCGACCAAGTAAACTGACAAACTAAAAGGGAAGTTCTTCTTCCAAGACGAGGTCAGCCAAGTCATTGTCAGGATTATTTTCCCTAACAGCACGCTGAGCACGACTCTCCAGAAGTTGGAAAGAAGAACAAAGCACTTCAGTAACGTAATGAGTTTGGCCATCCTTATCGTACTTACGGGTGCGAAGCTCACCATCAAGGGAAATTAAACTGCCCTTGCTAGCATAAGATGCTAAGGTCTCAGCTAAACGGCCCCAAACCACTACTGTGATAAAGTCAGCCTCACGCTCTCCATTTTGCGCCTTATAGCGCCGATTAACCGCAACTGTGACACGTGTAAAAGACCTATCACTAGCAGTCTTAACC
>JBKWCO010000192.1:0-3419 GCA_046975465.1 Streptococcus sp.
TATCAAAAGTAAACCTTAAAAACAACATGTATGCTTCATACAATTTGAAATGTGTTAAAATAAATAATGAAAGAGAGGTTCTTATGACAAAGACAGAAGTAATCCAACGTCTCCAAAAAGATTTGGGAATTCCTAGATTTCAGGCTTATATAGAGGATAAAGATTACTCCGAAGAGGAGTACGACCAACTAAAAAAAGATTTTGAAGCCTATTTCACCAACTACGTTTCAAATGTTTCAGCAGATTTTGAAGGCGGATTGGATAATAAATAATTTATACCTGAAAATCATCTATTATCATATTTCCCCCCTAGTCACTTGTATTAGACTAGGGACTTTTTTTATTAGAAAACAAAAAAGCCGCCTCATTCTATGAGATGGCCATGGAATCAATCTAGCAAATATCTAAGCAAACCCAGAAATCAACGATTTAAGATAAACAAAAAAGCCCATAACAACGGGCTTTTTGCAAAATGAATCTTAAAATTAAAGCATTTTGTTGTAGAATTCAACGACAAGTGCTTCGTTGATTTCTGGGTTGATTTCATCACGTTCTGGAAGACGTGTCAATGAACCTTCAAGTTTTTCAGCATCGAATGATACAAATGCTGGACGTCCGATAGTAGCTTCTACTGCTTCAAGGATAGCAGGAACTTTAGCTGATTTTTCACGAACTGAGATTACTTGACCAACTTCAACGCGGTATGATGGGATATCAACACTATTACCGTCAACAAGGATGTGACCGTGGTTTACGAATTGACGTGCTTGACGACGAGTAGTTGCAAGACCAAGACGGTAAACAACGTTGTCAAGACGACGTTCCAAAGAACCATAAAGTTGAAACCAAGTGTTCCACCTTTAATTTTAGTAGCTTGTACGAACAAGTTACGGAATTGTTTTTCACCCAAACCGTATGAGAAACGAAGTTTTGTTTTCAGCCAATTGCAAACCGTATTCTGAAAGTTTTGAACGGTTGTTTGGACCGTGTTGACCTGGTACGTAGTTACGACGTGCCAATTCTTTACCTGTTCCTGTAAGTGAGAAACCAAGGCGACGTGATTGTTTCCATGATGGACCTGTATAACGTGACATTAATAATGTCCTCCTATAAAAAATATTTTTTAGGAAATAACGTTTTAGATAAACCTGATTCGTTCAGAAAGACTTCGCCCAAACAGCAAAGGTTACTTTTTTAGCTGACTTCCTGTTGACGAGCTTCATTTTATCCTGCTATTATTTCACATACTTTAATAGTTTACCACGAAAAAAGCCCAAGTAAAGGCTTTTTATTATTTATTCTCAATTTCAGCCTGTTCCTCAGGACTCAAATAGCGAATAAGGGTCTTTTCAGTCAAGATGTCTGAATAAGTATAAGACTCAACATAACTATTGTTAATAGCTCCTGCTTGAGAACTGAAGTCTTGATATTCAACAATAAACAACGATGGATAGACTTCCGTCAAACGGCCAATCTTGTTCTTTTCACGTTTACGCCCATTCTCTAGGGTCAATTCTACTAGCTGACCTTCATGTGACTTAATAGCTTCCTTGATGTTTTTCATCTTAGCAACATCTGCAAATGCATCACTCATATATATCTCCTTAAATCTGAAAATTATGATTCCTCAAACTGAGCAATCGATGAAAATTTATTGTATTCTTTTTGGAATAGTAACTTGACTGTTCCACGCGCACCAGCACGGTTTTTTTCTAGGATAACTTCGATGGTATTATCTTCAATCGCATTCTCTGGTTCTTCACCCTCTTTTCGGTAGTAATCATCACGATATAAGAAGGCTACAATATCGGCATCCTGCTCGATAGATCCTGACTCACGAATATCAGACAAGACTGGACGTTTATCCTGACGTTGTTCAACCCCACGAGATAACTGACTCAAGGCAATTACAGGAACTTTAAGCTCCTTGGCCAGAATTTTTAACTGTCTAGAAATATCTGAAACCTCTTGTTGTCGATTTTCTGGTCGCGTCCCTGTAATCAACTGCAAATAGTCAATCACAATGAGACCGAGACCACCCTCTACTTCTTGTGACAATTTACGGGACCGTGCACGAATCTCAGTAATCTTTATACCAGGGGTATCATCTATATAAATAGGTGCCTCAGCCAATGCCCCTTGAGCAATCATCACATTATTCCAATCTTGCTCTGTCAATTGACCTGTACGTAAAGCATGGGAATCAATCATCCCTTCAGCTGCCAACATACGATCAACCAAGCTTTCTGCACCCATCTCTAGAGAAAAGACTGCAACAGCTTTATTTTGCTTGGTACCAACATTCTGAGCAATATTCAGCACAAAGGCTGTTTTACCAACTGCGGGACGAGCTGCTAAAATAATTAATTGATCAGGGTGTAAACCTGTTGTAATCTTGTCAAGGTCACGGAAACCTGTTGGTAACCCAGTAACATCTGATGTTTGCTGTGAACGCATCTCCAAAGTATTAAAATTGACATCAAGAACTTCTGATATTTTGCGGAAACCACTACGATTGCTATGCTCTGAAACATCAACTAGGGCTTTCTCAGCATTCGCAATAATTTCATCAGATTCAGTAGCGCCCTCATATGCTTGGTTGACAGTCTCTGTCAATCTATTTATAATACGGCGAAGCATAGCTTTTTCAGCCACAATCTTAGCATAATACTCAGCATTTGCGGATGTGGGGACACTATTGACCAAATCTACAAGATAAGAAATACCCCCTATATTTTGGAGGTCATCTTGGTCATCTAGAATGGTGCGTACTGTCGTGGCATCAATGGCATCATTTCGATCCGACAGCGTTACCATTGCTTTAAAAATGACACGATGGGAATACTTGTAAAAGTCGTCTGCTTCGATAAACTCTCGAACTGTAATCAACTTTTCCGGGTTAATGAAAATAGCCCCTAGAACAGACTGTTCCGCTACTAAATCATGAGGTTGCACTCGTAATTCTTGAGCTTCTGCCACAATTATTCCCTCCTTTACAAGATTTACTTATAGTGTCAACGAATTACTCAGCACTATTTTTGATGTTAAGTTTAATTTGTGCACTCACTTCTTTATGAAGCTTTACAGGAACCTCAATTAGACCAATCGCACGAATAGGATGTTCAAGTTCAATATGGCGTTTATCAACTTTAATACCAAATTGTTTTTGAAGTCCTTCTGCAATCTTTTTGGCTGTAATTGAACCAAAAGTACGTCCGTCTGGTCCGACCTTCTCAGTAAATTGAAGACGATTTTCTTCTTTTTCAAGTTGCTCTTTAACTTGCTTCGCTTCAGCCAACAACTCTGCTGCATGTTTTTCTTCAGATTTTTGCTTACCTTTCAACTCACCGATAGCTTGGTTTGTAGCTTCCTTGGCAAGATTCTTTTTAATCAAGAAGTTTTGAGCGTAACCTGATGGT